>NZ_AUBP01000011.1 GCF_000429305.1 Desulfovibrio inopinatus DSM 10711 | reverse complement strand
GCTTGGCGCGTAGTAAAATCGAGGACTTTACGCCGACCCTCTCCATCGTTCCGCAGAAATACATGTTTTGTTTTTATATCACCTCCTATTTCATTAGTATATAACGATTTTTGTGAAACGCCGACATCCTGATGGAATGGCCACTGCTTGGGGTCGGCGCAGCATATTTTTTCAGATGATAAGCGGCCCTGTTGGGTCGTATCCTTGCTTGGCTCCCACATGCTCGAGGCGCCGTTTCCAGTTTTTCCCGAGAAAATAGAAACGCAGTGAATCCGATTCTTCATCGATTATATCGAGGAGTTGCAAGCGGAGACCTGTCCATTGGGCTGGATCGACAAGACATTCAAAGACGGAGAATTGCACTCGCTGGCCGTGGTTCTCGCAAGCTTTTGCGACTTGGCGCAGGCGTTTCCGCCCAGCTGGCGTTTGTGTGTTGACGTCATATGTTACAACAATCAACATGGTTCATCTCCAAAGCATGATAGGATAGGAATCGAGATCTCCACGGAGATGACGTGCCAGAAGCATTGCTTGAATATGCCAAAGCATGCCGATTTCAGCGGTTTCATCCAAAAACGGATGTGTTATTGTTTCACGCTTCCGTTCAGCATAGGCAACAAGAACCGTTTTCCGTGTTTTGTCATCCATGAAAATAGCTCCGCTTGGCGAGGTGTGAAATTCTTTTGATTGAATCATCCCACGGTTAATGAGGCGGAGAACCAGCCGATCAGCAAATGTGGCGCGAAATTCTTCCATAAGATCAAGCGCAAGACCCGGACGACCAGGTCGATCGGCATGCAGAAACCCTACTTGTGGATCAAGTCCGGCTGATGCCACAGCGGCCGCACAATCATGTGCCAGAAGGGTGTAGACAAACGAGAGCAGACTATTGATCGCATCAAGCGGCGGACGACGTGATCGACTACAAAATTGGAATCCATCTTGTTGAATACGATTGTTCAGCACATTGAAGTAGATTTGCGCTGCATTTCCTTCAATTCCACGGGCTGTATCGATTGAAACAGAAACATCCAATTGTTTGCCCAGGCAGCCAATCTCATGGGCTGCTTTGCTGATTGCTTCGTCTCCCGTTGTACGAGCGGAACGAAGAAGCATTTGTCTCGCATTCGCCAGCTTGGAGACAACAAAGAGTCGGGCCAGTTCCGCCCGACGATAATCATCATCGGCAACGCGAAATTGTTCTCGCCGCAGCAAAACATTGCCCGATGACGGTGGTCGCACACAAGCAAGATAGCGACCGGAACGTGAAAGAAACGATACCGCCAGACCGCGTTCAGCACAGAATCCCAACAGCGCCGGGCTCGTCCCGACACGACCGAAGGTTACGATACCTTCCAACGTATGGATTGGAATTTGTAATAAGACCTTTTGATCCTGGGAGACGCAAACCGTTTCACCGTCTTTGTGAATATACGTTCCTTGGGTTGTGACATACAGCGTGTTTAGGACATGTCGCATGTATCGTCCTCGAAAACCCGCATCATGCGGGAGTTATGAGTGGCTGCACTCTTTCCGGATTCGCGAGGCATGCACTGTGCAACTAAAGAACATTCCTTGCATTTTTTGCTATAGTGCGCAGGGGGAAGTCTTTTTGTCCGCACAAGTTCATGGAAGGATTGGGCGGCGTTCAGGGTGCATACCCGCAGGGTATCGTCAAAAGATACATCGAGACGACGACGTGTTTTACCGAAAAAAAGTGCTCCATTTTTAATATGAATTTCAAGTATATGTTCAAGGCACATAGCTTGAGCACAGAGTTGGATGAGATATCCCTGTTCCTGGCGCAGTCGACCGCGTTTGTATTCGACAGGAAACGGATGCCACCAGCCTTTTTGTTCTGGTAAGCGACATCCGTTTTCCTTGTGATCGGTCGGCGTAAACTCGACAACATCGGCTATGCCAACGAGTCCTAATTGAAGAGAACGAATATGCAGAGAACGGGCTATCAGTTTCTCTCCCTGTCGTTCGAGACGTATCTCCGCATCGACACGACGATGAAAGTGGGCCCCCTCCATGGTCGCCGCGCTTTCAGCCCAAAGTCGTTCGATATGGATCAATGCAGCCCGTCGAGGGCAATAGGCCATGTGCGCCAGGCCGGAAAGCGGGAGAAGATCGGACTCGTCATAAAGACGCGTTGGTGTCGGTTGCGCCGGCATGCGATTATTCCTGTGCTGTTTTATCTAAAACCGACACGCCATCCGGCATACGATCATTGAGTTCGTCGATAGATGTTACGGTGTAGTCGGTAAAAGCGCGAGGTGTCTCAACCCCTTCAACCCGCTGCACCTTCACCATGTCAAACAATTTGTGCGAAGGGGCATTCCCTAGAGCGCTTTCATGTTCGAACACATAGCAGCCTCGCGCCGCCATGCGACCACGTGCGGCCGAATGATCAAGGTCGAACATATTGGTCAGAGCCGTCCACAATACCTGTAAGTCGTCTTCAGAAAATTGCGTTCCATCATCGCCGCCGGCCAAATTAGGGTTGATGAACCCATATGCCGCATAGAGACCATAGGCCACAGTGTGTTTGTGTCCAATTTCCGTTTGCGCCGAAGTTCCTTCTTTTTTGGATTCCTTGGTATAGGCAACGCGTGTAATCGCATGATCGGTGCTGAAAATGCGATCATAGGAACGGGCAAATGTGATTTGTACCGGACCGCGTACCTGTCCGCACCAAAAGTCAGTGGTACTCATGACTGCGCCGAATGTACGCACATCGAAAAAGTTTTTGCACATCCACGCACGAGCCATTCTCATCGATTCGGCCTTGGTGTTTTTGCCTTTGGCTTCTTTGTCAAGTTCCTTCAAATTATCGTAGGGCATGCGCTGGCGGCTTTCCAAGGAATTGCCTTGCAACACATAAATATCGTAGCCGGGTTCGATGGCTCCAGACTGACTTTTTAAGGCATAAACATAGTCACGGATTTTTCGCTTCAGGCAAACATCGGATACAAGCCCCTGATATGTTTCAGGGTCAAATCGTGGAGTGTTCGCAAAATCTGGGTCTCCATTAGGATTGCCGTCCGTGACATCA
Source organism: Desulfovibrio inopinatus DSM 10711 (assembly GCF_000429305.1). Lineage (NCBI taxonomy): Bacteria > Pseudomonadati > Thermodesulfobacteriota > Desulfovibrionia > Desulfovibrionales > Desulfovibrionaceae > Desulfovibrio > Desulfovibrio inopinatus. The sequence goes on along the minus strand of NZ_AUBP01000011.1, from coordinate 204,680 downwards.
AACAAGTAAAGAAAATCATATCTTTTATTAATGATGTTGCTCATTGTCGTCTCCTCAAGATGCTTCAATGTTGTTTTGTTGATCTTTTTCTTCGTTTTTGGCTTTGCTTTGGCGGATACTTTCTGCTTTTTCAGTATGATACCCTATTATAAATTCGCCTTGCTGTTTTAGACTGAGATTGCCGGGAAACGACTTGCCGACCTGCTCCATGAGTTCTGAAATGCGCTTGGAGATCGCAATTGCGGTGCCTTCTCGCTTATTGCTTCGTAATCGTCGGATGTGAGCTTTGCTTAATCGTTCCAGGTAAGGAAACGCCAAAGCCGGCCAAAGGGATGCTTGGGAAAAATAACGATCCACCACAGAGACGTTGAGTCCTGGGCCTTCGTTTTTTTCGCTTGAGTCGTTTTTTGTAGCCTCTACCTTTCTTCCTGCTTGGTATTGCAGATTTTCGTACTGGGCCATGAGTCGACCGCAAACGAATGCAGGGCGTTCGGCGAGATATTCGTTCACGAATGCCTCCATCTCCATGTTGAGGGTGTTTCCGGATTCATGGCGCTCAATATCATAGACCGCCATACGAACCAGGCCGATTCGATAGGGAATGAGTCGATCACTCGATGGTTTGCGTTCTTTCGAATTCGCTTTTTCACTCGGATCTTTTTGTTGACCGATGCGAATGCGTCGCAGAGCGGCATCGAGTATTTCGTAGCCCAATGGCGTGCCGTAAAGCGCTCGCCGCAAAAGCATCATGGCGCGACCACTATTTCCTGAATCTTTGGGGTCTGCGCGTGGAGGCAACAATGATTTGAGCAGGGTATACAGACCGACAGGTTTAGACGGCTCCCCAGCATCAAAGACATTGGGGACACTCAAGCCGCTCAACCAGTTGCGTACATTATCGCGGACACTTCCAAGGCGTTCATGAAACCAATCCCGCACAACAAGCCTGGCACCGGTCGCAGACACCACCAGCAAATAAAAGTCATTGTCCGGATCGATGTCATTCAGTGCGTCTTCCATTTGTCGGGTATATGGCGCGTTAAGCAGATTTCGTATTGTTTCGGGGTCTGGTGAATCCACCATGCCAAACATGGACATGTCTTCGGGGGCTTTGGTCCAATAGAGGAAGGCCATGCCTTCATAGTCCGAACGCGTCGGGAGCATTCTTCCTTCGCTGCGGCCCCGACAATGCTTTCCCGGTCGGAGCAAGTCATTGATACCGGTTACATACGCGCTGGCCGTTTGGATGCCGACAGGACTGTTCGCGTTTTGTTTCCAACCGTACGACTGAAACGCCGCTTTATCGAAGGCCATAAGACTGACGCCGGCCGACTGTCCGCCGAGGCTTGATGTGCCTTTGATTTTTTCGTGAGTGGTGGCAAGCGATGTGACGTCACCGGTGACAAGGCACATGCCAGTACCGCCTTCTTCATGGCGTTTGGTAAAGGCTTCGTCATAATACGGTGCCCACCATGTTTTCACCGCAGATTGTTCAATCACGGGTTTATCGGCGCTATCGCTTTCCGATGAAGAAAACCGAACGGCAAGACAGACGGCTTCGGTTCCAGGTTTCTGTTCTCGATACTCCTGTGCAGCCTGCTTCACGGCTTCTTCATTTTTATAAAAAGCCACACATGCCGCGAGCATCGGGTCATTCGTTGCTATCGCCGCATGACGGAGCAATGCGACAAAGTCAGCATTTTTTTGTTGATCTCGCGGTTTCATTTTTCCATCCGTGAGATACTCTGCCGGGAACACATATTCAGCCGAATCACATCCGAGCAAAGGGAACACACCGGAGTTGCGGTTGACGGGGGATTTCGGCACAAGCAGACTATCCGGAAACGATGCCATTTTATCCGTTCCGTCTTTGTTTTTCCCCGCCGGCCGTTCGTGCGTATGTTCGCTTATCGAGAGAAATGATCCGTCTTCGCGGATATCCACCCAAAAACGGACTGGCTTCTCCTCAAACTGCGGGTGTTCCGTCATTTCTGTGAGATACGTGTGGGCATACTCGGCTAGGGCTTGTACGAGCATGACAACAGCTCCTTTCGTATGGCGTTGTCGGTAATGGCCGTTTCAGGTCGTGTATCCACAACGCCATTGTGCATATGCGCGCGAAAAAACAGCGGGCGATTGTCCTTCCCTTTCTTATCGAACAGGATGTCATAGAGCATATAGCCGAGATCACGCGTTTCAGAGAGAGGGATTTCGTCACCTGTTGGAGGTTCCACACGAGCAACGAATTCTCGGCAGCCAAAACACGGCGTGCGGTACCACTGTCCTTTGTGTAAACGCCGGGTAAACATCTCTACATACTTTCGTGGCGTGTTATTGCCGTCGTTCTCCTCGAATACGATTGGTCGCGCTTCGATAATGTAGGCAACATCCCGTAGAGCAAGAGTGTTACGAGGTGTTCCATCCGTTCCTTGACCGGCTCCGGCTACTTGCGGGGTGTATTTCTCTGGCTTCTTCATCCACCCCAGAACGCCGGATGCTCCTGTTACCGGAATCGTACTTTGCACTTCATTGCGTTTGAGCGCTTGAAACCGGATAGGCGACAACACCGTAATGGACTCGATACGCCAACGCATTTGCGGTTTCCACAGAATGGAATCCACAATACCGCGAGCGGCCGACGGCGTGATAATGTCGTATGAGACTCGCTCAACCTTCATTTCCGGCCGAGAAAAGCAGGCAAGCGGACCGCTGGCCTTTACCCGGACGATTTGGTCTTCCACATGCGTCCTCCTGGTTTGAGGTTGAAAAGCGCTTTCGAAAATACGTCGCGCGTGAAATTTGTCATTTTACATCATCGCTGTTGTCACTCCAGGGCGATCGAGTATCAGGCCAAGGTATTCATCGTAGTTTTCTTGCATACAACAGCCCCAAATATCACCTTCCGGCCAGAGTCGAGTAATGATTCCCAATTCACAGGCCAGGTTGAACTCATGCGGATATAAGCCGACCTGAAAACGACCGGCACGACGCATGATGTCGCGATCGATGTGTTGCGTTGATCGAAGCTCTTCCATCAATTGTTTGCCGTCGCCATACGGAACAAGAACCGCTTTGGTACGATCATCGATAAGATGGAATTGTTTGGAGACTTCAGGGAAATCGAAACTGAGACGAAGATTGTCGATGTTTTTGGGGTCCTGGTCGTCTTCATAGAGCCGATTGAAATAGCGTCGAACGTCTTTGGGGGTGTGCAACGAGAGACCGTCCAAAAGAAGAGCACGCGTTATGTCGGTTTGGCTTCGGTAGGGCGTTGCATTGTCTTCCGGCTCGAAGACGATAAGCCGACCGGCAGGAGCGCCTAAACGCGATGTTTCCCGGCCTTCTCGGTCACAACGACCGGCGGCTTGCACAATGGAATCGAACGGTGCCATGGCGCGCATGACAACCGGGAAATCGAGATCGACCCCCGCTTCAACGAGTTGTGTGGTGATAAGGCGACATGGGAGGTCGGTATTTTTGCAATGGGCTTTGATGGTTTCAAGAGTTGTCAAGCGATGGGCTGCGCACATGCGCGTGGAGAGATGCCAACAGTATTCCGTTGTCTCCCGTAACTGCGCAAAGATATCGGCGGCGAGACGCTTCGTGTTGACAATAGTGAGAACACGACCGGACCGTGTGCCGCGCTCCGTTGCTTCTGCCTCTATTTCTTCGGCAATACGCTCACTGCTCCATGTATCGTCTTTGGATGGCCATATTGGTTCAATGACTCGTCGGAACGTTTCGGAAAGACGTGCATGGAGCGTTGGAGAAATAATGGGAAGAATACGTCCCTGTTCGAAGCGTTTGTCGCGATCACGTGCTTCATGCGGTTTTTCAAAAGCAGGCTGCGTGGCCGTGCAAAAGACGAAATCGACCCCAAAATCGCGGGAGAGGGCATCCATCATGGACAACAAGGGTGCGAGAAATCCTTTCGGAAGTGTTTGGACTTCATCAAGAATCACAATAGAGCGGGCGATATTGTGCAAACGGCGCAGGTCCGATGCCGCGTTGGAAAAAAGTGATTCAAAAAAACGCACGGTGGTCGTCATGATAATGGGAGCATCCCAATTCTCTCGGGCGAGATCGTCGCGAGGGCGATCATAGAGACGTTTTTCCAGATCCTTTTCGTCTGCTGTTTGGAAGGTTTCGTTGCCATCATTTTCAGAAATGCTTCGTTTTCGTCCTTCCTCTGTACGAGGCATCGTGTCCAAAGAGCCGAGTTCGCCTGAATGGTGTTCCACGACCGCGTTTTTTCCCAATGCCTTGGCATAGACGGCAGCGTTTTGCTCAATGACACTCAAAAATGGAACCACGACGAATACACGCCGATAGCGTTCGGGAAAACACTTTGCGCGTTTCAAGGCAAAAGCCATGGACGAGAGCGTTTTTCCTGCCCCCGTGGGGAGGGGAAGTGCAAACATGTTGCCGTCGGTGCCGGCCGCGTCGAGACAGGCGTTCAGGGCATCGCGTCGACCAGCTTTAATCGGACCGTCAGGACAGTTTGCCGCCAGTCCGCCAATATACTTGAGCAATCGATCTAAACGATGCGAGGCATCCAACGGTTTAGCCGTGGGCAAGGCTCCAAGTTCGTGGCGAATACAATCACAACGGTCGGCATCGATAACGCATGAGGACAACATGCGAATACGGAGGTCCATGCGTTTTTTGTCATTGTTGCTTGATGAGTTCATGAGTGGAGTCGGTGCGGGCCAGGGCTCGTCAATTCCGTCGAGATGGTCTTCACTGGCACGGTTGAGACATTCCGTGGCGAGCGAAGCGTTTTTTAGAAGATCTTTATGAGCTTGCGCTTTATGCAAACCTGCATGGTGCCCATATACAGCAAATGCCGCCTCGTGCTTTGCGTTTTGTAAAGCGTGGCATGCACCAATCGGAGCGTGTGATGTCCGTTTCTTAATGTGCCCGTTAGCCGCGTCGCGTAACATCTGCTGAAAGCCATCCTGATATTTTCCCAAATCATGCAACAACCCGGAGCGCTGCGCTGTATCGATAAAAGACTGATCATCCGGCTTGGCGTTGTGTGCAAATTCGGCGGCACACCGAGCCGCGCCCAATAAGTGTTCGCGAAGGTGCTGCCAGTGCGCCCCCGGATCATCAGGAAGAAGGGTAGGATTGTAGGGATCGGTCCGGGCATAAAAAGGTTCTTTTGTCATCATGTCTCTCGTGCGTGTCGACCCGGAGAAGCAGTCGAGAGTGGGGTTGGGTGGGGATTGTAGTATTGATTTTGCTCTGGGACGTATCGATAGCTACTTATTACCAAGCAGCAATACTGAACTAGTTTCAATCCACGCCCTCGCGTAGGGGGCGATATGAGCAACGGTTATGCTTTTGAGTCTTGATTCACGCCCCAGAGCAAAATATAAGGTCAATGCTATGAAAAAATAGTATTTAGAAAAGTAATGCTGTCATGCTATTTTTTTGTTAAAGTTATACCTGTATTGCAATGGGCTAACTGGGAGACTATTTTTAATAAAGAGAGGATACTCGCTAAAAAAACTGGACGTTTAGAAGGTATTCTCCAAATAAATTGACAGAATGTCTCCGTAACCGTTTTTTTGTATACAAAGGAAATTTCCGTGATGCTTTTCAATAGCGTACCCTCATTGTTGGCTTGTGTAAGAATAAGAATACGCAGATAAATACAAAATGTCAATTCTGCAACAATACTTAACTAGACGATGGATTTGTGTTTTGGCGAATGACTTTTATTAGTAGATTGATATTAGATGGCTAGCTCCACGATGTGGTTGTATTTTGTTTGAGACGCCAAAAGCTTTAAGACTGCTAATTGGGTTCACTATAATCCGATACGCAAGCATGCGGTCAATTGACACCCCATCGCAAATGATTGATTTTTAGCGTGACGGGGTGCGAAGATGAATGGAGCGTGCCGCATATGCCAGGATAAGACGATGACATTATTATTCGACGATTCAAAAAAATTGGAAAAAGCGTTGGGCGAAGAAGCTGCCAGCGTCCTGATTAAAATCCTTGAAAAACAGGACGAAGAGACTCGACGGGAGCTTGCCACGAAACAGGACTTGCGAGAGTTGGAATTGCGACTCAAGCACGACCTCACCGTTCGTATGGGAGGGCTTCTCGCGGCGACTGTGACAATTATTGCTGCGTTGAAACTGTTTTCGTAATTGTGTCTGTTCGCATTGTGTATTTTTGTAAACGAAATATTTTATACGCGACTAAAATTTTTGAAAATAGAATGCTTGTTTTTGTGTGAGTATGTAACCAGCCACAATTTTTGACGATGTATTGTTCCTCTTTCTAAATGTACTTTCAAAAGATGTTTTCATCGTCGAGCGTCTCTTGAATGAAGCTCCCTTTGGCGGTGGTATATGCGATACGATTGTTTTTGTGTTGGAGTTCAAGGCGCTGCTTCAGGTTGGCGTATTCATGGGCTCGTTCTGGATTTGCAAGAAGGATATCCCGAAACCGTACCTTGTTTGCCTGCGCTCTGGGGGCATCGATGTGGAGATGGTGGGTGCGTGTGCCATTGGATGCGCGTTTGATGCACCAGGTATAGTATGGGGGGATATTGCGATTGCCATGAGGACGCCAAAAGCAATCATATCCTTGGGATTCGAGAATTTCAGGGATAAGGCGTTTACCGCGTTCCACGTCAGTAATCTCAATGAGCATGTCGATAATGGGTTTGGCGATAAGGCCGGGAATGGCTGTGGAGCCGATATGTTCAATGCGAATGATCAAGTCAGCGGGAAGGCATGCCTCCAAATGGCGTTTTTCTTCTTCGAAATGACTCGGCCATGCGGGATCATACGCCGATAGCATCACGATTTCTGCTGTGACGCGAGCGATTTTTTCTGCAAGCGTTTCTTTTGTCATCGTACGTTGTTCTCGTATAATAAAATACAGGAGAGCCCCCAATGGGGTTCTCCTGCATATTATTCACAATGTAAATTCTGTCTTTCGTTCGTTATTTTTTCCGTCCATACGGCCAGGCCATGACGCCGCCTTCCATGACGGTGACGTTGCTGTAGCCGGCATGGTGCAAGACTTGTTGGGCTTCGTAGCCACGCATGGAAATTTTACAATAGGTAATGATTTCCGCATTTTTGTCTTCCGGAAGCTCGCTCATTTTCGAACGCAAAGCGCCCAAAGGAATAAGCTTTTCACCGATGCCGAGTTCCATTTGGGCGAATTCTTCCGGTGAACGCACGTCGAGGAAAAACAGCTTTTCTCCGGCATCGAGTTTCGCTTTGACTTCACGGTTGGTCACGCCGGTCATCAAGCCGTTCATCTTGTTTTGCAGGATATGCGCCGACGTGATGAAATGATCGATGGCCAAGGAATAGGGGGGCGCGTAGGGCAGGTCGGCGACAGCAAGATCGTTGATACTCATGCCGGCCATGACGGCAACAGCGGCTTCGGCGACCTGGCGGTTGACCTCGCCCGGGCCAACAATCTGGAAGCCCAGCAGGCGCCCGGTTTTGGCGTCGGCAACCATCTTGGATACAAGCAGTTTGGCGCCCATGAATCCGGGACGATCAAGACCGGCATTGGTGGCCGAGACCACATCGAAACCGGCCTGGCGCGCACGCTCTTCAGATAATCCCGTCGTAGCTGCGGTAAAATCGAATACCTTGCAGATACCGCTGTGTATGGTCCCCGGGAAAAAAGAGCTATTTCCTTTCACCGCGTTTTCCGCGGCAACACGGCCTTCGAGGTTGGCCAAGTCGCCATACGGTGCCAGAGTCTTTTGTCCGGTGATGCGGTTGGTCAGTTCCACGCAGTCACCGGAAGCATAGATATCGGGATCGGTGGTTTGCATGAACTCATTGACTTCAATACCACCGAATTTGCCGATGCCAAGACCGGCGTCCTTTGCTAGGCGCACATTGGGCACAACGCCAATAGCGACAACGGCAACATCGCAGGGCAGTGTCGTCCCATCGTTGAGTTTGACCGCGCTGACGTGGCCGTTTTCGCCGATAAATTCGGCAACACCATTGTTCGTAATAATATTGACGCCCTTGGCCTTGACGTGGTTTTCTACGAGCTTGGCCATCTCTGGATCGAGGAACATGAGGATTTGCGGAAGGAGTTCCACGACGGTGACATCAAGTCCTTTTTCGGCGAACGCTTCGCAGGTCTCTATGCCAATTAATCCACCGCCCACGATGATGGCCTTTTTGCCCTTGGCTTGGGCAGCGGCTTCATGCAGGGCATCAGCATCGCGCATGGCGTGCAACGGCGTAATACCAGCCAGTTCACGACCCGGGATGGGGGGAACGCGTGGGCTGGCACCGGTACAAATGATGAGCTTGTCATATTCCAGACTGCCGGTTTCGTTGGAGTCAAGCTTGGAGAACGAAACGGTCTTGGCTTTGGGATCGATCTCAGTCACTTCGGTGCGGACCATGGCTTCTACACCTTTGGCCTTGGCAAAAAAGCCGGGATCACGCACAACCCCGGTCGGGGTGCAGATAAGCTGATTGCGGTCGTCGAATGTCCCGCCGATATAATACGGATAGCCGCATGAAGCCATGGACAACTCAGGATCCTTTTGCAACAACACAACTTGGGCGTCCTGATCAAGACGTTTAGCCCGGGCTGCGGCTTTGGGACCGGCGGCAGAGCCGCCAATAACGACGATGCGTTTGGATTTCATCAAAAGCTCCTTGTCTTTCTCGAAGGTGAAGAAGGTCGCCGTAAGGAAAGCATCCGGCGTTGTATCCACTGACAGCCCAATACTACATTCCCGGAGAAATGACGACATTGATTGCAATCAACGCGAAGGAGATTTTATGAGTCGACCGTCGGTTTTTTACGAACTGCGCGCAATGCCGCTTTTTTCTGGACTGGATGACAACAACCTGGTCTCATTGGCTACTCAGGGGCGGATAGCGCTTATTGAAGCTGGAAGTCTGGTCGCCACCGAACAAGACCCTGCCGATGATTTTCATGTCGTTCTTTCGGGTAAAGCCAAGCTGTATAAACGATCACCAGGTGGAAAAGAGCAAATTGTTTATGTTTTCGAAGCAGGGGAACCGTTTTGTCTATGCGCTATGCAAACCGGTGAGCGCTATCCTTTGAGCGCTGAAGCCATGGAAAGAACACGGTTGTTTACTGTCTCGGCACTTTCTTTTGCCGATGCCTTGGAATCCGATCCTCATCTGGCGTTCAACGTCATTAAAGTGTTATCCCGACGCCTCAAGGAAGCCATGGCGCTTATTGAATCGTTATCTCTCAAAGATTTATCTGAACGGGTTGCCGCTTTTTTGATTCAGGCGCGACCATCTTCCGGAGATTCCACGTATAGTCTTCCTGTGTCGCAACGAGAAATCGCCAAAATTGTCGGTGTCACACCCGAAGCATTATCGCGACATTTTAAAAAATTTGCTGATATGGGAGTTGTGGCCGTGAGCGGTCGTGCCGTTGTTATTCTGAATCAAAAGCGACTTGAAGAGCTTGCAGGCACAATAGAAAAAGAAGATCACGCCGAATAAGTCGTAGACGTCAATATACGGGAGAGAAATTCCCTGTGTGCTCTACATAATGTATACTATAATCCAGAGATTACATTGTTTTGTTGTTTAGAAAATCCACTCAAGAACTCCGACGGCGACCATGCCTGTCGTGATGGTCGCCAATATATTCTTGGTTCTCCAAGCTACTATAGCGGCAGCAATGCCGGCGATAATACGTTCTTTGCCATGCAGCGCGTCAATGTGTCCTTGGTGATAGATAATGGCTGGAACAACCAACGCACTGAGAACGGCCGCAGGAATGAAGCTGAGAAGTCGGATAAATCGTTCCGATGTACGGAGCCGGTCCGCAGCCAAGAGAAATGATGCGCGAAAGATCCATGTTCCCAGTCCCAAGAGAAGACACGCGAGAAAGAATGTCGTCGCTTGATCGTTCGTCATGATGTACGCTCACTCAGAAAGAATCCCGTCGCAATGCCGATAGCTGAAGCAATGACAAGCCCCAGGTTATACGGCAATGTATACGTAATAATCGCTGCCATCCCCGATGCGAGTGCGGCGGCGGCTTTAGGGCGGTTTGTTATTGCAGGAAAAATGAGCGCCATAAATGTCAGAGGTATCGCAAAATCAAGATTGAGCTCGGGTGGCGCTGTCGCACCGGCGAAGATGCCGGCCACAGTAGCGCTTTGCCAAACCACCCATATCATGAGTGACGCACCAAGATAGTATCCGGCTTTATTAACGGGGGGGGCTTTTCGAACCGAATGACAGAAAGTGCATAGCCTTGATCGGTCAGGACATAGGCCATGAGAATGCGTTCAAAAAGGGTACGGTTCTGAAGGTGTGGGGTTATCGACGCGCTATACATGACAAATCGGAGATTGATGACAAGCCCTGTCATGACGACAACGGCTAACGGTGCCCCTGCACTGAAGAGCTCCAGAGCGGCAAGCTGTGATGCCCCCGCAAAAACGGTCAATGACATGAATGAGGCGAGGTATCCTGGTACTTGGGCTTTCATTGCGGTTACACCACAGATCAAAGCAAAAGGGACGAGTCCGGGAAGTGCAGGAAAGACAGAACGCGCACCGGCACGGAATGCGGCAATGAATTCGGGGGAGGGGGACATCTGGAACCTACTTCTCGGTATCCTGTTCTCGCGACGACACGCAGAGGTGGGTCTGCGAACCCGTCTCAAGACAATTCGATGGTGGAAAAATATATACCGGAACCGCGAACATGATTCACGGTTCCGGTAAGAACACGCTTTTCTGTGAATCCGCTTACTGCGCAGCGGCTTCTTCTTGGGTAAGGTATTTGTCGAAATACGTAATGGTTTTCAGAAGGCCTTGCTCGAGTTTGGTGTACGGTTGCCAGCCCAAAACTTCTTTGGCCAAGGTGATATCAGGGCGTCGTTTTCGGGGATCATTTTCCGGCAGCGGCTTGTAAATAATCTCCGATTTTGAGTTTGTGTACTCTATAACGAGATTTGCAAGCTGGAGAATCGTAAATTCTCCTGGATTACCGAGGTTTACCGGGCCGGAAAACGCGTCGTCCGTCACATTCATGAGGCGGTAGAATCCTTCGACAAGATCATCGACATAGCAGAACGATCGAGTCTGCGAACCATCGCCATAGACCGTGATGGGCTCGTTTTTGAGAGCCTGAACAATGAAGTTGGAGACAACGCGGCCGTCGTTGGGGTGCATGCGAGGTCCGTACGTGTTGAAAATGCGAGCGACTTTGATGCGCAAGTTATGCTGGCGTTTATAGTCGAAGAACAATGTCTCAGCACAACGTTTTCCTTCATCGTAGCACGAGCGCATGCCGATAGGATTCACGTTACCCCAGTAGGATTCCTGTTGTGGATGCATTTCGGGGTCGCCGTACACTTCGGATGTCGATGCTTGCATGATCTTGGCGCGAACTCGTTTGGCCAGACCAAGCATATTGATGGCGCCATGGACGCTTGTTTTCGTTGTTTGGACGGGGTCGAATTGGTAATGGATGGGCGATGCCGGGCAGGCCAGGTTATATATCTGATCCACCTCAAGGTAGAGCGGAAACGTAATATCGTGTCGTAAAAATTCGAAGTTCGGATCATTATGCAGGTGGAGAATATTCTGCTTCGAACCGGTGAAGCAGTTATCGAGGCAAATGACCTCGTAGCCTTCTTTGAGAAGGCGTTCGCAAAGGTGAGAGCCGAGAAATCCAGCCCCGCCCGTAACGAGGACACGAGTTTTTCTGTACATAGCAAATATTCCCTTCAGGTACGAAGCGCTTGAAGTAAGCGGTTTTTTGCGTTTTGTCCTGTCCGTATTGATTTCAATCTTTTGCCTCGACACACACGATAGCCCCCAAACACAGCACGTGTGCTGACTTAAGCGTCGCCGTTTATACAGCAGACAGGAGAAAAGCAAAGATTTTTTTATGCATACCAATACAAGGTATTCATGACCATACAAGAACTGCCCAGGTATCGTCATCCCCTTTCGTCTCGATGCGTGGTCGTCCACGTCTTGAGTACGCACGCGCGACATCTTCGGCTTGGTGAGATAAAATGCCGGAGAGAATAAGAACACCGTCTTGTGCAACGCAGTCCAAGAGATCCGGGGCCATGGAAATAAGCGGCCCAGCCAGAATATTGGCAACGACCACATCGAATCCTCGTGTTACGGCAAGACTATCGAGGCTCCCTGCAGCCAAGGTGAATTTCTCGGCCACGTGATTGCGAAGAACATTTTCTCTGGCACAATGCATCGCTAAAGGATCAATATCGAGACCAACACCGGTTAATCCAAGCAAGGACAAAGCGATACCGAGAATGCCCGACCCTGTCCCCAAGTCGAGGAACTCCATATTTTTTTTAATTCGACCAGATTCAACCAAATTGGAAAGATGTTCAAGGCATAACGCCGTTGTTGGGTGATGCCCCGTACCAAAGGCCATTTTCGGTTCGATGAATATGGGAGTGCGTGTTGGATCGGCTTGGTCGGCTGACCATGGAGGGAGAATTTCAAAGCGCGATCCAGCTTTGATGGGAGTGAAGTACTCTTTCCAGGCGAGACTCCAGTCCTGGTCCGATATTTCTTGGACAAGGAGGCCGATATTGGGCCAACGCAAAGAAATTTCTTCGATTAATGCCGAGCTGGATGGTCGTTTGTCCAGTATTACGCGAAAAACAAGATGACCATTTGTCGCGTTTTCTTCTTCCTCCCATCCATGGGCAATGTTCATCGTGAGGAAGGTCGTCAGTTGAGCTATGAGTGCTTCACGGTTGCAATCCGGCGAAAGCACGTCTTCGGAGCAATATGACGGAGTTGAGCCATTTGCTGCGGGTACAGTAATATCAATTTGCAATAGATTGCCCACGTTTCTCGGGACCTCCAAGCAGGAAGATTATTTAGAGTTCAAAATCCGATTTAGTGCATATATCTTTTTTTTTGCTTTTGTCCATGCTGAAATGGAGAGCCCTCTTCCGCAGGGAACGTTTTCATTACGATTAAGTAGCGATGAGAATGTTACGAGGGATCTCTTGAGAAACAATACACAAAGCATTTATTATTTCTATATTACGTAAAAGTGATACGTCGCAGGGTATATCCCCATTGTTTATTTTTGTTAATATACCAGATTCATGTGGTTTTTAGTTGAATAGGCGTAGTCTTGATGTTGCATCTCCGCTGTTGTGTGTCATGATACGGTATATTGTTTTATAATGTATGTGAGGCTGATTTTGTATGATGTGTGATAAACGCACGTATGGTTGATATGAATGCACTTTCGCGAGTTTTAGAGCTAGTGCGATAGGAAATGTCAGAATTGGACGCGTATAAAAAAAATGAATTTTAGTCGATCAAACGTGCACAGTGTCGATCGATAATCGCGATGAGGTCGAAGAGATCTAAGGGTTTGGAAATGTAATCATCCATACCGGACGAAAGCAGTTTCTCCCGGTCACCGGCCATGGCATGGGCCGTCAGCGCAATAATAATGGGAGCCGTAAGTTCTCGTTCAGCGAATTCAGTGCGAATACGTCGTGTCGCTTCCACACCGTCGAGACCGGGAAGTTGAATATCCATGAGAATAATATCGAATTTTTCCGACAAAGCTGTGTTGACGGCTTCGATTCCATTTTGCACTTTGGTCACGGTGTGCCCAAAACGTTCCAGAAAAAGAGACATGGCAAGACGGTTGGCTGCTTCATCCTCGACAATGAGTATACTACACGGGTTTTTTGTAGGCTCAAAAGATGATTTTATCGTATGTGATTTCATTGTGTTGAATATTTCGTTGGCTTCGTGTTGTGTACTTTAAAGCAGAACCGCATATGCTCGTATCAAACGTCTCTCTTTTGACTAACTTCATATTTTCGTCAGGAGCACGATGCTGGTTTATACTGAAAACTGATCAATAAGTGAAGCAGGTACTTAATTTTTATCTATCGATTTTTATGTGGTGTTGCGTTGTGGACTGGATCCGACGCGGCCCTCCATTGTAACATTGGTATATCATGTGTTTGGCTTCTGTTATAGGTGATTCCTATGCAGTGCTTTGTTTTGTATAATTTATTTGTGTTGTGTCTTGAGATCAAACCTATTGAAAGGAGCGTTGAGATAATGAGCAATTCCTTTGCGTTAGTATCGATTGATATGCAAAATGACTTTGTTCTTCCTGGAGCGCCTTTTGCAGTTGGAGAAGCGATGTCCAGGATAGAGAATATGTCAAAAGTTCTTCATTTTTTTCGTAGTAAAAATCTTCCTGTAGTCCATGTATGTAGAAGGTATAGGACTGATGGTTCTGATGTTGAGCTTGTCAGGCGAAGCGCGTTTCTTGACGGAACATCCCGTGGAGTTGTCGAAAATACAGAGGGTGCGAAGATAGTTCAAGAACTTTCTCCCTCTAACAATGAATACGTTATTGTAAAGCCACGGTTTAGCGCCTTTTTTGCTACTGAGCTTGATTTATTGCTTCGCCGACTTGGTATTCATACAATTGTTCTTATTGGTGTCAATACAGCGAATTGTATTCGATCAACAGCCTATGATGGCATAAGCCTTGATTATGATGTTGTTGTTCTCGCTGATGCAACAGCAGCACAGACGAAAGCTATCACAGAGTATAATCTTCAAGATATGGCTCGAATTGGTATTGCTACGCCGAGTTTCGAGGAGTTTCGTCACAGCTTTAACTCTTTGCTGGCGTAATTGTGCTCGAATATTCGGCGAATACGTTCGATGCGCTTTCGGTTCGCACCAAGATCCCAGTACCCAATGCGTGATGCTGAATGCACATCAATGACCGAAGCATCAGGTCGCATGACAAAAATGACGTCATCTATGAATTTAAAAATGTGACTGGTTACAGTACAAACCAGCCTATCTGTGCTTTCCTCGATAAGTTGCGTTCCGGGGATGGCAAGAACAACGGACCGAAGGCGTTTCCATGCGGTTGAACGAGATTCCTGTGTTTCATCAAACGTCAAAGGCAGAATGGCATTCCGTGGATGCGTCTCTTTTGAATTGACGCAGTTTGGTCGCGAAGGACAGGTGGGGAATGATGCTTTTGTCATGGGAAACTCCTTGTTTTCTTTTTGTGTTCGATACCATTCCTCAAAAATCAAAAAAAATGGAATCAGAATCTATCTCAACGCTCTCTTTGTTTTAACAATTGAAAATCAAACAAAGTTCATGCCAATGATATAGGTTTTGGTTTGGTAGTGATGATCATTTTATGTTGTAGATGTGCATTCATCGGTAGAAAAGAACATATTCAAATCAGGTGAACCTCTCATATGTCCGTATATGCCAGCATTGCCACATGTTGAAATGATGATCATATATTTATACAATGATCAGAACAGTATTTTTCTGTTTTGTGCACCAACACAATATCCATACTCTTTGCTTTACTAGGTGCATTGTTTTCGGTATAAAGATTTCATTGCCGTTACCGTACTGTGTAATCAACGATATGGATATTTTTGACGATCAAGCCGGAAGGATGCACTTCAGCGCTACGGCTATTCTTATCTTTTCACCAAGGATTGTATCATGAATTACCCGCCTAATAGTCGATGCATGGACCCGGAGCTCCGATCACTTCTTGACCAGTATGATTTCTCTGAATGCATGGTCTGTGGTGCGTGTTCAGCCGGTTGTCCAACGAGTGGTGCTCCTGAATTAGATGGTTTGGACACACGCAAAGTCTTGCGCTTGCTTGCTAATGGGCTTGTCGACGAGGTTATCGAGTCCCGTTTTCCGTGGCTTTGCACAGGGTGCGGCCGCTGTGCCAGCAACTGTCCACATAATATCGATGTTCCGGCAATTATGGCGCATTTGCGGAGTCGCCGCAACCGCGATAGCGTTCCTGGATCATTACATAAAGGCGTTCTCAACAATCTTAAGACCGGCAATAATCTTGGCATCACGCAAGAAGAATATCTTCAAGGAATGGCTGAGCTTGGTCAGGAGTTGTCTGAAGAGTTGCCAGGGTTTTATGTGCCTGTCGACAGAGATGGTGCGAAGACATTGTTTTTCCCGAACTCGAAAGAGGTCTATGGGGATTTTGAAGACCAGTTTTGGTGGTGGCAGATTTTTTATGCTGCTCGTGAATCCTGGACCGTCCCGTCTGAGAATTGGGAGGCTGTTGACTGGGCCTTGTTTTCAGCCAATCCCGACGCCAATCGTGAATTTGCCCGGCGGAAAATCGACTATGTGAAAAAACACAATATTGGTCGATTGATCATGCCTGACTGCGGTGGGGGATCATATGGTTTCCGGAAGGGCATGGAAACATTGGTGAAAGAAGATCCAGCCAATGCGATCAATTTCATCTATTTGTATGATTATCTTATGGAGATCATCAAAGAAGGGCGTATTACGTTGGATAAATCCGTACATGCAGGGAAGACATTTACATTTCATGATTCCTGTAAGCATGGTCGCGAACTCGAACGAAATTTTGGGAAAGGATATTTTGACGAACCGCGTTGGATAATTCAACAGTGTGTTGATAACTTTGTCGAACTCACGCCGAATCGGCATCAAAATTATTGTTGTGGAGCTGGTGGAGGCTTGTGGCCCATGCCGTATGAAGAACAATCGGCTTGGCATGGTCGCTACAAATATGAGCAAATTCAGCAGAGTAAGGCCAACGTTATTGTTGTTGGCTGCTCGAACTGTCGTGATCAAATCATGAAGCGTTTGCCAAAATACTTCGATGGGTGCACGTATGAAGTCAAGTATATTTGGCAACTTGTCGCCGAAGCGCTTGTCATTACACCCTGGTCTCAAGAGCGTATTGAAAAAGCTGAAGCTGAAGCCAAGGCACAATGGGATCATTTCGGCATTACACCTGAAGGTGATGTGGATTGGTAGGAGGGGGGCCTCCGGCGGTTGGGGAAGGGGGGAAACTTTTTGAAAAAAGTTTCCCCCCTTCCCCAGACCCCATCCCCTCTTCAAAAACGTTTAACGGGACGCTGTTTGGAATTCGTTTGTTGAATATTTAGATCATCTTCTGTTTTTATTGAATTAATTTTACCTGTGATACATTTGTGCGTTGTAAGTGTTTTAATTTATTTTGTATTTCGAAGTTGTTTTGTTCGGGGATTTATTGAGTCGCCGAGGCTTTTCTTTGTCTTTTCTTTAAAAATAAAAAGGGACGCCACGAATGGCGTCCCTTTGTGTAAGGCGTGCAAGGAGATGTTGGCTTATCGCACGCGGCCTTCCTTCCAGGCTTGGAGAAGCTTGTCATAGGCAACGGTTTCGCCCTGGGGCTTTTCGTTTGCCAATTTCGGCTTGGGAGAACCCGGCTGCTTGAGCCAGTATTCAGGATCTTTTTCGGGGTTCAACTTAGGACCGCATTCGCCGAGAACATTGGCGCGCTCCAGACGGGCAAGCACCTTATCCATAGCAGCCGCCAGATTGTCCATGGCCTTCTGCGGAGTGACTTCACCAGACAGGGTTTCACCGATGTTCTGCCACCAGAGCTGCGCGAGTTTGGGGTAATCAGGCACGTTGGTTCCGGTGGGGGTCCAGGCAACACGAGCCGGGCTGCGGTAGAATTCAACCAAACCACCGAGTTTCGGGGCGATATCGGTCATGGCCTGCGAATTGATGTCAGATTCGCGAATGGGAGTCAGGCTCACCAGGGTCTTTTTCAGCGAGGTGGTCTTGGCCACGCAGAACTGAGCATACAACCAGGCAGCTTTCAGGCGATCGATCGGGGTAGATTTCAGGAATGTCCAGGAGCCGCAATCCTGATAACCGAGCTTCATGCCTTCTTCCCAATAGGGGCCGTGTGGGGACGGAGCCATACGCCATTTGGGCAGACCTTTTTCATCGACAACTGGTGTGCCGGGCTTGGTCATGTCGGCGGTAAACGCGGTGTACCAGAAAATCTGCTGGGCGATGTTGCCTTGAGCAGGAACCGGGCCGGATTCGTAGAATGTCATACCCAAAGCTTCTTTGGGAGCGTACTTTTCAAGCCATTCCATGTACTTGCTCAGAGCGTAAACCGAGGCCGGTGCGTTGGTGGCACCACCGCGGGACATGGAAGCGCCAACCGGACGGCAACCATCGACACGGATACCCCATTCGTCGACGGGCTTGCCGTTGGGCAGACCTTTGTCGCCGGTACCGGCCATGGACAACCACGCGTCTGTGAAACGCCAGCCAAGGTCGGGGCTCTTTTTGCCGTAATCCATGTGTCCATACACGGGCTTGCCATCGATTTCTTTGACCTTGTTGGTAAAGAAGTCGGCGATGTCTTCATAGGCAGACCAGTTAACAGGCACGCCCAGGTCATATCCGTAGATTTCTTTGAATTTCTTCTGAAGTTCAGGATTTTGGAACCAGTCGTAACGGAACCAGTACAGGTTAGCGAACTGCTGGTCGGGAAGCTGATAGAGCTTACCATCGGAGCCAGTGGTGAACGACTTACCAATAAAGTCGTTGATATCCAGCGTCGGCAGGGTGACGTCCTTGCCCTTGCCGTCCATGAAATCGCTCAACGGCAATACATAGCCGTAACGCATGTGCGTGCCGATGAGGTCGGAGTCATTGATGTAGCCGTCATATATATTTTTGCCCGACTGCATCTGTGTTTGAATTTTTTCAATAACGTCGCCTTCTTGAATCAGGTCGTGCGTTACTTTGATGCCGGTGATTTCTTCGAAGGCTTTGGCCAGCGTTTTGGATTCGTATTCATGCGTGGTGATGGTTTCCGACACCACTTTGATTTCCATGCCGCGGAAGGGTTTGGCTGCTTCGGTGAACCACGCCATTTCCTTCATTTGTTCTTCTTTGGTCAGAGTCGACGGTTGAAATTCGCTGTCAACCCACTTTTTCGCAGCGTCGGCATATTGCCCATCTTTGGCGTAGCCAAGAGTCGCTGTCCCGACCAACGTTGTCGCGGTCAGGCCGAGAACCAGAAATCGCCAGAACCGTGCGTTCAGCATGTTCATGGATCCTCCCATGTAAAAATGATTCAACCACACACAATCACATCAACACACCAGTATCGTTTGATCCATTTTGTCCCTGTGGCACAGGACACCGTTGCATGTCTTACCCCCAGCGCATGACAACGATGATATACAAAACGGCAAGCGCCAAAGCATACCAAAGATTTGATTGAATCAAACCTATCCAAAGAAGAAGAATGTAGACTCCACCAAGCAAACCGATAAATAAGCGGTCGCCTCGAGTGGTCACAATGGGCAAAAATCCTTTTCGTGGAACAGTGGGACTGACAAGTTGCCAGACGGTCATGCCCATAAGGATGAGGCCGATGGTGATGAAGAACCATGCCGTAATCGGCGTCCAGGCCATCCATTGCATAGAGTTTCCCCTCCCGTCTCCAAATCATGAATTACATCGAAAAACCTGTGTCAGGCGTTGCCGAAATGGAAAGCCCAACGGTGCGTCCGAATTGATTAGACGCGTCCCATTGCAAAACCCTTTGCCATGTAGTTACGGACGAACCAGATAACGATGGCGCCGGGAATCATGGTGAGGACGCCGGCTGCGGCCAATCCACCCCAATCCATACCGGCTGCACTGATTGTTCGCGTCATGGTGGCGGCAATAGGCTTGGCATTGACTGTCGTCAGTGTGCGGGCCAAGAGCAATTCGACCCAGGAGAACATGAAGCAGAAAAACGCGGTGACACCGATGCCGGCCCGAATGAGTGGAATGAAGATCGTTACGAAGAACCGTGGAAAACTATATCCGTCGATGAATGCGGTTTCATCGATTTCACGCGGAACGCCGGACATAAATCCTTCCAGAATCCAGACCGCCAGCGGTACGTTGAACAAGCAATGCGCCAACGCAACGGCAATATGGGTGTCGAAAAGTCCAACCGTTTGGTAAAATTGGAAGAAAGGAAGCAAAAAAACAGCGGGAGGCGCCATGCGGTTGGTCAGAAGCCAAAAAAACATGTGCTTGTCGCCGATGAAGTTATACCGCGAAAATCCATAAGCTGCGGGAAGGGCCACACTCAGCGAGATAACGGTATTCATGGCCACATACTGAATGGAGTTGATATACCCCATATACCAGGATGGGTCCGTGAAGATCATAACATAGTTCGCCAACGTGAAATGCTCGGGAATAAGGTTGAAACCTCCGAGGATTTCATTGGTTTCTTTGAACGACATATTGACCAACCAATAGAGCGGCAATGCCAGAAACAGAAGATAGGCGATAAGACCAATGGTTTTGCCTTGGATTCTCATTTGGCGGCTCCTTTGTCGTAATTCATCATTGCTGTGTAGAAAATGAAGCAGAACAGCAGGATAATGAGGAAGTACATAAGCGAAAACGCGGCAGCAGGACCAAGGTCAAATTGGCCGACGGCCATTTTCGTCAAAAACTGGCTCAAGAATGTTGTCGTATTGCCCGGTCCGCCACCCGTAAGCACGAAGGGTTCCGTATAAATCATGAAGCTGTCCATAAAACGGAGCAACACGGCAATAAGCAAAACGCCATGCAGCTTGGGCAATTGGATGAATCGAAAAACGGCCCAACGGGACGCGCCGTCGATTTTTGCGGCCTGGTAGTAGGCTTCAGGAATAGCACGGAGTCCGGCATAGCACAGGAGAATTACAAGCGATGTCCAATGCCATACCTCCATGACGAGCACGGTGATCCATGAATCCACAGGGTTGGCTGTAAAGTTGTAATCAATGCCAAGAGAATTGAGGAATACCCCGGCGAGACCGATATCTGGACGGGCGAAAACCACCCAAATGGTCCCGACAACGTTCCAGGGTATAAGAAGTGGCAATGCCAACGCAACAAGACAGAACGACGCCCCCAATCCTTTTTTAGGAAGTGTCAGTGCGACGGCGATACCGAGAACAACTTCAATGGTAAGCGCGGAAAAAGAAAACAGAAGTTGACGAAAGAACGCTTCATGGAGGCGTCCATTATGGAGCATTTCTCGATACCACTCATCACCGACAAAATAGGCTTGACCGGGGCCAAAGATATCTTGGACCGAGTAGTTGACCACGGTCATAAGCGGGATAATGGCACTGAAGGCAACGATCAAAAAGACCGGCAGAATAAGAAACCAGGCTCTATTGTTGTCCCATTTGTTCATGAGGCGTTCTCCTCCCCGACCAGATAGCCGTCACTGAAGATTTTGGTTTTCTCTTTGGGGAAGTGAACATAGCACTCACTCTCCGGAATGGTCTTGTCTTCAGCTATGCGGGCTTTGAGCTTTTGTTCTCCGACGATGACCGTGACGATGCGCGAAGCGCCTTCATCTTCAACCGTTTCGACACGACCAAGAATAGCATCACTTGAAGCTTCCGTACGAAGGTCGAGGAAGAGCGGGCGAATGCCGAGTTCGAGTTTTCCCCCTTTTGCGAGTGCTTTTCGTGCCAGTTCAGCATCAATGGGCACCTCGCCACAGGACATCTTGGCTTTATCGCCTTCAAGCGTGCAGGGAAGGATGTTCATACCTGGACTGCCGATAAAGTAACCGACAAAGGTATGCGCGGGATTTTCAAAAAGTTCTTCAGGCGCACCGATTTGCAATAATCGACCGTCAGCCATGATGACGATGTTGTCGGCAAAAGTCATGGCTTCGGTTTGGTCATGCGTGACATAGATGAGGGTCAATTTGAATTGCTTATGAATTTCTTTGAGCTTCCGACGCAACTGCCATTTCAAATGGGGATCGATAACGGTCAGTGGTTCGTCAAAGAGAATAGCAGCAACATCTTCTCGGACAAGTCCGCGTCCAAGCGATATCTTTTGTTTGGCATCGGCAGCCAAGCCACTGGCGCGTTTGTCAAGAAAGGGCGTCAGGTCGAGTGTTTCGGCAATTTCAAGAACGCGCTGCTTGATTTTCGTTGGATCGACGCCGCGATTTTTCAAGGGAAAAGCCAAATTATCAAAAACAGTCATCGTATCGTAGAGAACCGGAAACTGAAACACCTGAGCGATATTGCGCTTTTCTGGAGGGAGATTCGTTACGTCTTTTCCATCATAAAGAATGCGTCCCTGACTCGGAGCGAGCAGTCCGGAAATGATGTTGAGCATTGTGGTTTTTCCACAACCGGAAGACCCAAGGAGAGCATAGGCACCTCCGTCATCCCAGGTGGTATGAATACGCTTGATAGCATAGTCATCCGGCCCTTGGGGATTGGGTTTGTAACTATGAGCAATATTATCGAGTTCAATGCGCGCCATGAAAACCTCGTTGCCTATCAGGCGCCGACTGCCTGGTTGATGGAACGAAACCGGTCAGGCGAGGTGACCAGCTCACCAGCTTCGTCAAATACATAAAAATCACACGGGCAAACATAGACGGTAACGGGATCGCCACCTTTTCTGCTGTGGATTCCTTCTTCCTGAAGAACGAGGGAGCGGTTGCGATAATGAAAATGCAGATATGTTTCCGACCCATTGATTTCCGCCAATTCCACGGTCGATTGAATGGCGATAACGTTGTCTTTTTTGGGAGTCAGATGAAAATGGTGTGGGCGGATACCGAATTGATAAATACCCGGTGCAAGGTTGGCGAGATGACCGGATAATGGGAAATCAATCCCGATGCGCAGATGCGCCTTTCCATCTTTGACTTCAGCGCGAATCGAGTTGATGGGTGGGTCGCTGAACACCTCGGCAACGTTGGTATTGGCCGGATTATGGTATACTTGCGCTGTAGGGCCATGTTGAAGGACGCGGCCTTCGTGCATGACTATAATATTCCCACCGAGCATCATGGCTTCGGAAGGTTCTGTGGTGGTATAGACGACGATGCTGTTGCGATGTTCGAAAATCTTGAGCAGTTCGTCGCGGAGTTCTTCACGGAGCTTGTAGTCAAGGTTGACCAGTGGTTCGTCCATGAGCAGAAGCTGGGTGTCTTTCGCAAGAGCACGGGCAATAGCTGTACGCTGTTGCTGGCCTCCGCTGAGTTCCTCGGGGAGTCGATCAAGAAGATTATCAATGTGCAGCATGGACGCAATGTGCCGTACACGCTTATCAATCTCGTCTTTGCCCATTTTGGTATTTCGCAAAGGCGAGGCAATGTTATTGTAAATGGTGAGTGAAGGATAGTTGATAAACTGCTGATAGACCATGGCAACGTCGCGTTTACGTACTGATACTCCGGTCACGTCGTTGTCATCGACGTAAATACGTCCTGATGTAGGCTTG
The DNA here is from genome assembly GCF_000429305.1 of Desulfovibrio inopinatus DSM 10711. Lineage (NCBI taxonomy): Bacteria > Pseudomonadati > Thermodesulfobacteriota > Desulfovibrionia > Desulfovibrionales > Desulfovibrionaceae > Desulfovibrio > Desulfovibrio inopinatus. The sequence continues at coordinate 181,525 of NZ_AUBP01000011.1, read as the reverse complement.
TCGAGTCCTGCTAAGATGCGCAGAAGCGATGTTTTACCGGCAAGAGTACGTCCGAGAATGACATACCGTTGCCCGGATTGTAAGTCGATGTTCACATCATCAAGGTGAACCTCTCCAGCCACGGTTTTGTTGACGCCAACAAGTTTGAGCCCCATCGAGACCTCTTTTACGGCATGCTGCCGGCGAATAAAGTTGCCAGACAGTGTGTTTTCGTCACTATTGTGACTAGGTAACATGTCTGAAACATGTTCTCAACCGAAAATAAGCGCGAAAACGAAAACAAAACGAAAAAAAATTAGCTTACCATATTGGCAACAAATAACTTGGTGTCGCCGCGGTCCATCTCGTCCAGCACACTTTGCGGTGGAATTTTGTCTGTAAAAACAGCATGTACTTCACGGATGCTGCCAAGCCGAACCATGGCGTTACGTCCGAATTTGGTGTGGTCGGTCACGAGAAAAGTCTTTCGAGAATTTTCCATAATGGCTTTCGCGGCGCGCACTTCACGGTAATCGAAGTCGAGCATGGTGCCGTCCATGTCGACGCCGCTTATCCCGATGATACCGTAATCCACTTTGAATTGTTTGATGAAGTCTACGGCCGATTCTCCAACGATTCCTCTGTCGCGATGGCGGATGACACCGCCCGCAACGATGATTTCGATATTTTCGTTATCGCTGAGAATTCCCGCTACATTGAGGTTGTTTGTGATCACCCGAAGCTTGCTGTGGCGGGCAAGTGCTTTGGCCACTTCCTCTGTGGTTGTACCGATATTGATGAAGAGCGAAGAGCGGTTGGGGATGTGTTCAGCGCACAATTCTCCGATGCGACGTTTTTCCGCACGACAAATGACTTGGCGGCTTGAGTAGTCCACATTTTCCGTGCTGACGGATGGCCCGGCTCCACCATGATATCGCTGTAACAATCCGAGATCACTCAGGGTATTGATGTCTCGCCGAACGGTTTGAGGGGTTACGTCGAAATGCTCTGCCAACGCTCCAATTGTGGCGAATCCCATCTCTTGGACAAGGTGCACCATTTGTTCATGACGTTGTCTGACGGCAGCGTGTTTGGCTGAGTCGTCACGGACGTGTCCAGCCGGAGAGAGGGTTGGGGAGTCGGACATGGGGAGGCTCCATTTTTTCGTATATGAAAATAAAATGTATGTTTTCGTTTTTTACTGAAAAAAAACTTGGCGAACAAAACCGCGTCGTGCTAGGTGAAACGCAACGACCAAGGCGAAAATACTCGAGAATGGACGGTATCATGCCATTGTCTTTTGCACAATTGTATTTCGTTCCGTTGATAACGCAACGCGTTGCCGTCCATTTCCTCCAATTTTTTTTCGTTTTGCTTTCCGAGGGTTCGGTTTCGCACATAGAAGTCGATCATATTTCTCTCTCGGTGCTGCCAGCAAGGAAGGCGACACATGATTGAAACAATTCCAGTTCTTGTCATCGGTGGAGGATCCACCGGTACCGGCATCGCCCGTGATCTCGCGTTACGCGGTGTCCCCTGTTTGCTTATTGAAAAACGCGACATCAATTCCGGAGCTTCCGGGGGGAATCACGGTTTACTGCATAGCGGAGCGCGCTATGTTGCTTCGGATATGGAAGCAGCAGTCGAGTGCCGTGATGAAGGAGATATTTTACGGCGCGTCGCACCACAGTGCATTGACGACTGTGGTGGATTATTTGTTGCCGTTCCCGGAGATGATGAAGGCTATATTGCCGATTTTCCCGGGCTTTGTGATCGAAGCGGTATCGGATGCAAGGCGCTCGATCCTCAGGAAGCACGGGAACTCGAACCCGTCCTCGCCGAATCGCTTGTTGCAGCATATCGTGTTCAAGACGCTTCCATTGATCCGTTCATGTTATCTTTGGATAATATGGCCCACGCCATGGAGCTCGGTGCACGTGTTCGACGGAATACCCGCGTCACCGGCTTCGATATCGAAAACGGGTGTATCAAACGGGTGAGGTGTTGTGATGACACATCCGAACGCGAAATCATTATTGAGCCCGAACTTGTCGTGAATGCGTCGGGAGCGTGGGCTGGATTGGTCGCAGCAATGGCTGGGGCGCAGATTGAGATTTTATACTCAATGGGGGAACTGCTCGTCACGCAAGACCGGTTGGCAACTCGCGTCATCAACCGTCTTCGTCCCGCTTCGGATTCCGATATCCTTGTCCCTGGAGGCGCCGTCTCCATTCTTGGCACGACGTCCGTGCGTATAGATCATCCGGACCTTTGTCGGCCCAGTATTGCTGAAGCCGATGCAATTATTGATGATGCCAAGGCCATGGTCCCATTGTTGGAAACTACTCGATATATCCGCGCTTATTCCGGGGTTCGTCCATTGGTCAAATCGGGAAATGCCGGAGACGACCGGAGTGTTAGTCGTGGTTTTGCACTGATCGACCATGCGCACGATGGAGTCGAAAATTTTGTCACGATTACTGGGGGCAAGCTCACTACATATCGCCTCATGGCGGAAAAGACGTGTGATCTTGTCTGTGCCAAACTTGGGGTGAGTACACCGTGCTCGACTCAAACAGAACCACTACCTGCATCGGAAAAGGCAATGTGGACCGAACCGGGCAGGGCACCGCGGACGTGGGTGGACAAGAAAAGCTCCACTGACCTCATTTTGTGTGAATGTGAAATGGTCTCTGCTGGGGTGATTGCCTCCATTGTCGACAATATGGGGGAGATGCGAGGACGGAGCCTCCTCAAGGCAGTGGGGCAGCGTTCACGCGTTGGCAAGGGGCCGTGTCAAGGCGGGTTGTGCGGGTTGCGCATAACAGGTCATCTCTATGATTCCGGCCGGGTGACCGATCATCATGGACTTCATGAATTGCGACGATTTGTTGAACGTCGTTGGCGAGGTTTTGCCCCTGTTTTATGGGGAGCATCCTTGCGTCAAGCTGAGCTGCAGGACGCGTTATATTGCGGCATGCTTGATCTCGAACTTGAGGATGAATCCGCGTCATAATCGTCAAAACGTCGTTTGTTCCGGTTTTCGACTTTGATTCAAATCACGCGGTGTATGCAAAGCGTACACAGGAATTCGAGGTCATCATTTTCTCTCGGTGTGATTGGCGTTTTTTCAGCAAGCAGGAAAGGATGAAGCATGGACGAGACACGCTCCCCCGTTTATGATGTTATGATTTTGGGGTCGGGCTATGCCGGTCTGGCCGCGGCGTTGTTTGCCCAAAAAGCCGGTTTAAAAGTTGCCCTGTGTGGCGGAGCCGGCGCGATTGATTTTTCAACGGGCTGTATCGATCTTATGGCTGTTGTCGATGGAAAACGGTTCGATGATCCCTACGAAGCGATTACTCAGGTTGTGAAAAGCAACCCGGAACATCCTTTTGGCCGCATGGCACAAGAAGAGATTGAGACGGCCTTGACGGAATTTACCGGTTTTCTCGGTTCGATCGGTTTGCCGTACGTTCATTCATTTGGCCGTAACCAACGCATGGTGACGTTTGCTGGATCGATTCGACGCACATACAGTGTCCCGATGATGAGCGCTTCATGCGTCGCCGCATTGGCGGCAACAGCACCGACCTTGTTTGTCGATTTTGCCGGACTTAAAGGATTCAGTGCCAATCAAATTGTCGAGACGAGAAAAGCGGATTGGCCCGGGCTACGGTCACTTCGTGTCCGATTTCCCAAACCGGAAGGGGAGTTTTACCCGGAGGCCATTGCGCGGAACCTCGATTTTCCGAACAAGCGAGAAGCCTTGGCCGACATGGTGCGCGAGCACGTACACGATGTTGAATATATAGGATTTCCGGCTGTTTTGGGGTATACAGACCCACCGGCAGCCATTGCTCACCTTGAGGAACTGCTTGGTCGACCGGTTTTTGAAATTCCTGTCATGCCACCGGCGATCAGTGGCGCACGTATTCGGGGGATATTCGAGCGCCATATGCCAACCATGGGGATCGAACTGTATCCACAAAAGACCGTGGAGTCCGTTCGGGTTGACGAAAATGGGGAAATCGAATTCAGCATTGGCAAGAAGTATCCCAAAACGGTTCGTTCCCGCACTACACTGTTGGCAACCGGCCGTTTTTTCAGCAAAGGAATTCGTGCCGATCGGCATACGGTCCGTGAGTCCGTATTTGATCTTCCAGTTGTGCAACCCGCAGTTCGTGCTGACTGGTTCAAGCCGGACTTTTTTGATCCAGGCGGGCATGGATTACACTATGCCGGTATTGCGACAGACAATCTGTTTCGGCCGTGCGATGAAAACGGGCAACCTATGTTGCAAAACCTTTATGCAGCAGGATCGATACTTGCCGGAAATGATTGGTCACGGAATAAATCCGGCGCCGGGTTCGCCATTGCAACGGCGTGGAAAGCGGTGGAGTGTTTACGCGCCGAGAGAAGTCGCTAACGTTCGGTTGAAGAAACACCTCGAAATAACCGAGCACAGCTGTAATTCTTGAAAAATCGTTGACCTATACCGTATTGAGGAGGGTGCCATGGGCAAATATGTCGGGGCGGTCGATCAAGGGACGACAAGCAGTCGGTTCATTATTTTCGATGAACGCGGCCGTATAAAGGCTTCGGATCAAAAAGAGCACAGGCAAATTTTCCCCAAACCGGGCTGGGTTGAACATGACCCCATGGAAATATGGCGCAACACTCAGGATGTCATTGCCGGTGCACTCGCCAAGGCGGGTATCAAAGGCTCGGACTTGGCCGCCATAGGGATTACGAATCAGCGCGAAACAACGGTCATTTGGGATAAATATACGGGTGAGCCGTATTATAATGCCATTGTCTGGCAATGCACGCGTACCCATGAGATTTGCAAGAGCCTCATCGCTGATGGGGGACAGGATCGATTCCGTGAAAAAACCGGTCTGCCCATTGCAACGTATTTCAGCGGCCCCAAGATCAAGTGGATTCTCGACAATGTTCCGGGCACACGGGAAGCCATAGAGCAAGGGAATGGGCTTATCGGCACCATGGAAACCTGGATTATCTGGTGGTTGACCGGCGGTCCGAGCGGGGGAGCCCATGTCACGGATGTGACCAATGCCAGCCGCACCATGCTTATGGACTTGAAAACGCTGGAATGGGATCGTGATATCCTGGCGCTTTTGAATATTCCTGAACAGGGATTGCCGCGCATCGTCCCCTCGAGCGATTCCGCGACATGGGGACCGACCGAGGAAACCGGGCCACTTGGCGCACGGGTTCCGGTCTGCGGCGCTTTGGGAGACCAACAAGCTGCACTTGTCGGTCAAACGTGTTTTTCTGTTGGTGAAGCCAAAAACACCTACGGGACGGGTTGCTTTCTTTTGCTCAATACCGGGGAGACTCCGGTTCCCTCGAATCATGGATTGATTACGACTTTGGCCTATCAGATGAGCGGATGCAAACCGGTGTATTGCCTGGAGGGCTCCATTGCTATTGCCGGGGCTCTAGTTCAGTGGCTTCGTGACAATCTTGGTCTCATTAAGTCGGCACCAGAAGTGGAAAACCTGGCCAAAGCCGTTGAGGATAATGGTGGCGTTTATATCGTGCCGGCATTTCAAGGGTTGTTCGCCCCATATTGGCGCTCCGACGCCCGCGGGGTTATGGTCGGGTTAACGCGATATGCCAATAAACATCACATTGCGCGTGCCGTCCTTGAGGCGAATGCGTATCAGACGAAAGATATTGTTGAAGCCATGAATAAAGATTCCGGCGTGGATCTCAAGGCCTTGAAGGTGGACGGCGGTATGGTCCACAATGATTTGCTCATGCAATTTCAGTCTGATGTTCTTGACGTGCCGGTCATTCGCCCGACGGTTTCGGAAACGACTTGTCTCGGTGCGGCCTATGCGGCCGGCCTGGCTATCGGTTTTTGGAAAGACCTTGAGACACTCTGCAATAATTGGTCGATTAATAAGACCTGGACACCGTCCATGGATGCTGAAGCACGAGAACAGGGATATGCCGGCTGGAAAAAAGCCGTTGAACGAACATTGAACTGGGTCGAATAAATTTTAGTGTATCGTGTGCCAGCGGTTGTCTGGCATTGGTATGCAATATTGTTCCGGCGACGGCGTACGTTTTGTACTCCGTCGCCGTGTTTTTTATCTGGATGGTTACGCGAGTTTTACCATGATTTTTTATAGAACCTTGACGAAGATTGCAGCTTCTGCCAGAGCAAGAAAGAGGAATGGAAATTTTTGTCGGCCCGTTCCTGGGAATCGCTTGCGTTGCTTTTGAGTATCGTTGAAATACGTGGACGCGTGACCCCCCCCTTCTTTTACCTTCCATGGTTGACTCCTCAGCAACGCGTGTGTGCCTGTTTGTATACCCCTCAAGGCAAATAGGTGTTCCGTTTTTGCCATCATACTATCGTCTCATGAGAGATGAGAGGGAACGATCAAGGCCGTTATTGATACAATTGTATCTCTTGTCGGCTTTGTGGAGTGGGCGTTCGTATCCATACCAAGGAGGGAAAACGGCTCATGCTTGGCCAAACGCTTCTTCTCGATGCCTCCGGACGCCCATTACGGCAGAAGCACCGAACCCATTCGCGCGATTGGGATGAAATTCGAAGTTTTTGTGATTCTGTCTATATGCCCTATCAGGTCCGTCCACTGAAAAAAGATCGCCACCCGAACGCGACGATGTATTCAACAAAAGTTGGCAGCATTGTTGTGACAAAGTTCGGCTATGGCGTGCCTATTCGATTAAGTGATTTTTCTCCGGAAGCCGGTAATATTTTGGTGCTTACCACGTTACAGGGGACGCTTCGTCACGGCGTAGAGAGAAAGAAGCATGCGGTCACCGTTTCCGGGGAAAGCTTTGTCGCCGATTGTAGCCGGACAGAATACTGGTTGGAAGGAGATGCGCAACATCTCCAATACAATTTGACGATTCCTCATGCTAAAATGGAAGCAACCGCTTTGGATTGGCTTGGTTTTATTCCTGACGACACATTGTGGAAGCGCAAGGTGAAGTTTGGTGGCGTCCATTCGTCCTGGTGGGCCTTTCTCGCGTACCTCATGCAGGTGATTTCAGAAAATCCACCTCCGAAGAAACAACCGCATCTCATAGCACATGTGGAGCAATCGCTTTGCTTACAACTTCTTGTCTCCTGGACGGAACAAGCTGGCTTGGATTTGTCTCCCGAGCATTGGTCTGTTGCTCCGAAATATATTCTCCGTGCGGAAGAATACATGCGAGCCCATGCGCAGCAGGCACCAACACTTTCGGAAGTGGCTCGCGTATCGGGGGTCAGTATACGTGCGTTGTCAGGGGCTTTCCGTCGGTATCGCGGCATGACGCCCTATACCTTTTTGCGCGAGCAACGGTTGCAGGGCATTCGGAAGGCACTTCGAAGATCTTCGGAGAATGACACTATTTCGACCATCGTCAGTGATTGGGGGTACTGTAACTTTGGTGTTTTTGCCAAGGCGTATAAAAATCGATTTGGCGAATTACCATCTGAAACAGTCAAGCGCTCGCATTATCGTTGACTGAACAATATCTGAATGACTGTTGGCGCTTTTTCCGTGCATTGCACGCAGTTCATGGTGGAGAAAACGTTTTTACATCGTATTCCGTTTTAAGACGTGATGTGCCGTTCAAAGGCGGTACTCTGTTCACCGTATGCATACACTCTTTGTGAACCTATTCGAAGGAGGAGTGTATGGAGCCGAAGCTGACCGCTGTGTGTGATGAGATTTTGGCTGGTGCGACCTCTGACCCTACTCGTGTTCCTGGGGTTGTTGCCATGGCCACCAATCGATCTGAAACAGTGTATGAAGGTGCGTATGGGAAAAGAATGCTCGGGGGGAAAGAAGCCATGTCAGTCGACACGGTTTTCGGCATTTTTTCCTGCACCAAGGCGTTGACTGGAACCGTTATCATGCAGCTTGTCGAGCAGGGGATGCTTGACCTTGATGTCCCGGCGAAAGAGTACTGCCCGGAACTCGGTGACGTCATGGTGCTCGATGGTTTTGATGACTTGGGGGAGCCCAGATTACGACCTCCTAAGCAACCTGTCACGACGCGCAATTTGCTGCTTCACACGGCTGGATTCGGGTACGATTTTTTTAGTGAATCTTATCATCGATTGTATCAGAAGGATGATATCCCTGGCATTATATTATGTCGCAAAGTCTCAATCCAAATGCCGCTTTTGTTCGATCCTGGTGAACGTTGGGAATATGGCGTCAATATGGACTGGGCAGGCCAGGTCGCGGAATGCATTACAGGGAAACGGCTTGGAGAATTGATGCAACTCGGCATCTTCGATCCGTTGGGGATGCAAGATACAGGCTTTACGATGAGCGACTCCATGCGAGAACGCCGTGCTGTGTTGCATCAACGCGACGCAGAAGGAATCCTGACCCCTTTACCGGACTTGACGTTGCCGGATGATCCGGAAGTCCATATGGGCGGCCATGGACTCTACTCAACGGTGGGGGACTATATGCGTTTCATACGGATGTTGCTCAACGACGGCAAAGGAGAACATGGGCGTGTTCTGGCCGCGGAAACGGTGCAAAAGATGAGTCTCAATGGTCTTGGGACATTAAAGGTCCGTCCCTTTATCAGTGCTGATCCTTTGTTGACAAATAGTTGTGAAGTGTTTCCCGGTATGCCCAAGTCATGGGGATATACGTTCATGATTAACGATGAGCCAGCCCCGACAGGGCGTCCAGCCGGAAGTTTGGCCTGGGCCGGATTAGCGAATTTGTATTATTGGATCGACAGGTTGAACGGGCTTGGAGGATTTTGGGCGACGCAAATCCTGCCATTTGCCGATCCTCCCTCATACGAAGGGTATTTGGGATTTGAAACGGCTGTATACGACAATTGGCAAGAGAAATCTTAAACAGGTGTATTGAGGCCATCTGTGTGCATGCTGTTGCAACACGGATGGCCTGTCATTATGGACAAAACATAAATACGTATGTCGAATCTTAGAATTATGTGGTTCAAGAATATCTATACGTGTATTGTACGTAGCAGCTTATGTTGTCGAATGATTCTGATGTCTTAAAATACGAGTTGATATTGTACTCACGGCCTCCCGTAGCACGGATTGCTTGCGCTGAGAACGAATCGACCTTTTTCCCATCCTTATACAGGCGGAAGACAACTTTTATGCTATGGATTCGACCTACATCGGGGTTCGTCACATTCATCGTGGCCGTGATTTGATATTCGTCTTGTCCCCGCTTGTAGACGGTACCATTGAGAGAAAACGTGTCGTTGGATATGGCAATATCTTTCGATGTATCGGCTGTTTGCCTGATGTCGATGTGCTTGGTGCAAGCAGCGAAGAGGAAGACGAAACTCAATAACGGTCCCCATAAACGAATGTTGATAGTCATCGTGATGTCCTCCCTTCAAGAAGAATGCGTTTGGTGATTTGTTTCTTGCCTCAATCTTGGGTTGTCAGTTGCGCGTGGTTTCCTGGATATACCATATTAAATTTTTCCCCGTCATTCATTTGGGCAATAAGTTTCAGGAGACCTCTCGTTCCGACTTCTTGGAGCCATGGGCGGACTTCGTGACCAGCCGCAGAATATAACGGGTGGATTTCCAGTTCTCCTCGCGCTTTTCGTTCATCGTTGGTTGTTGCGCCAAAACGTCTCGCTGCACTGAGCCATTGTCGTAACGATGTATATGAGATCAATTCTTCTCGCGTCGGGCGATTTATATCCGATGCGACAAGATACTCCCAATGCTCTTCCGAGTGCTCTGGCGCCTGACTCACCGCAACGGCAACTCCTTCGTCAAACCATTGTGGTAATCGACACCATGCGATGAATGAAAGTCGTGTACGCATTTCATCGTGCGACCATTCATGAGCAAGAAAATGCCAGTCGAGTCCTCGTGGTGAGAGGAGAATACGATCTCCATAGACCTTTGCTTTTGAGCTCATGCCGCCAAACTTATGATAGCATTCTTCGGTAATACACGCATTCGTTACCGGCTGGGATTGCACACTGCCATATGTCGTCTTGACAGCAGTCTCGGCTATTTTCATGGCCGATTGAAGAGCATGTATAGCTCCCTCATCGGCGCCTCTCTCGACGTAGAGATTGTCTTCAACCTTGACCAAGCCAAATTGTTCCGGTGAATACAATTTGGCGCCTCTGAGATTGCTACAACTTCCGAGGAGTACAATAAAAAATGTTGTAATAATTCCTAAGAAAATATTTATACGGTACATGACGACCTCACTTGGTATGATATACAGCAGTCTGTTCATACCATCTCCAACATGGAGTATATTTACCGAGAATTGATGGAGATGTTGTTTGTGGAAAAACAGTATAGAGCACATGGAAAGTCGTGCACAATACCCCAAATTGATACAGTTGAACTATCTCTTGCATTTCGAACTGTATCAATAATGGAGACTATGATTTTTTACATCGATTTTTTAAGAATGGCGAGTAATTCATCGTGTGTGAGTTCTACCGGATTCCCTTTCATGCTACTTGCACGAGCTGCTTTCGTGGCGATTGTTTCGTGATGTTCATCTGTTATGCCAATGGATGCGAGACCGTGAATATGCAGTTTTTCCGTAAGAGACCGGATAAATCCAATGCTATCATACACAGTGGCTGAGGGATTACCGGAGAGAAGAATTGCAGCTTCGATGAACGCTCCATATGCTGGGTTTTGCGGGTCACGCTGTTCTAAGGCCGTAAGGTTGGTTTCCATGACAGCCGGAAGCAGAGCCGCGCAAATTGCTCCGTGTGCAGCATGAAACTCTCCTCCAATCGGTGCGGCAAATCCGTGGACCGCACCAAGTTTCGCATTCGCCAGCGCAATACCGGAAAAAAGCGCAGCGAGGCTCATATCTTCGCGGGCTTGGATATTTCCGGGGTTGGCAAACGCGATGGGCAAAGATCGGGCGGCTCGAGGCAATGCTTCGCGGCACAACGCTGTTGTCATCGGATTGGCAAAACGCGAGACCATAGCTTCGAGAAGCTGCGTTAAAGCGTCCATACCTGTTGAAGCCGTAATATGCGGTGGCATATCCAAGGTGAGTTCCGGATCAACTATTGCCAGATCGGGTATCATGGCTTTATGCCGCATACTCACCTTCACCCCATGCTCCGTGGACGCCAAAACCGCATTGGCTGTCACTTCGGCTCCCGTTCCGGCCGTTGTCGGGACAGCAATACAGGGAGCCGGCGCATTCTCCAACGGCATCCCTTTTCCGATCACTTCAAGGTAGTCATACAGGTTGCGGTGGTTGGTCAAAAGAGCTGACAGCGCTTTCCCGGCATCGATAACACTGCCTCCGCCGATGGCGACGACGGCGTCGCATTGGTCTCGGCGCGCACAGGTGCTTGCTTCAAGAATGGTTTCTGTATCGGGCTCCCCGGCAATAGGCACGACAAGGATATCCAGTCCGTGAGCAAGCAAATCATCCTTAATGGCGTTGTGCCGTTGAGGACGACTTCCCGTTACAAGAAGAATGCGTTTCCCTCTGGCTGCTGTTTCCGTACACAGGTTAGCGATCGTGCCGCAACCAAATTGAATACGTGACGCTGTCGAGAACTGAAAGTGCATAATCGTTCTTCTCCGGATTGGGCTGGTGTCGTAAGCAATATGCGACATGATGTTTGCGAGAAGTATAAAGGTTTTGCGCCGTTCTATCCATGGCAAAGATGGGAAGAGAAACGATTTGCTTGGAGGAGGATGTGTTCTGCGCTGTCCTCTCCTCACAAAAAAGCACATGCCTGCATGACGCAAGCATGTGCTTTCAAAAGCGGGAAAACCACAATACAATGGCTATTTTTTACTTGATTTAATAACAGCGCGAACAACATGCTTGAAGGCTTGCGACGCCGGAGAATCACTTTTGACGGCCAACAAAGCTTCGCCATTGTCACCTGCTTTGGCAGCTTCCATATCGATGGGAATACGGCCGAGAAAGGGAACACCTGCATCAAGCGCGAGACGCTCACCGCCGCCCGTGTCGAAAATGTTGTGGACGGCTCCGCAATCCGGGCAAACAAAACCACTCATATTTTCCACAATACCGATGATTTCCGTATCCATAAGCCGGCAGAATGTAATAGAGCGGCGAACGTCGTCCATCGCTACCGCTTGAGGAGAGGTGACAATAACCGCTTTGGCGTCCTTTCCAAGAAATTGCAAGACGGACAGCGGTTCGTCGCCAGTTCCAGGAGGGCAGTCAATGATAAGGTAATCGCGCTCGCCCCATTCCACTCCGTCAAGAAACTGCTTGATGACGCTGCCTTTGACTGGTCCACGCCAAACAACAGCTTCGTGTTCATCCGGCAGCAGAAAGCCAACGGACATTACGCCGAGATTCCAGCTATATTCTACTGGGATCATCGTATCGTTGCGTACACCGGGTCTGGTACCTGTCAGTTTGAGCAGGCGAGGGATGCTCGGGCCATGGACGTCGACATCAAGCAAACCGGTTTTGTTGCCTTCAAGCGACAGGCCCACAGCCAGGTTTGCAGCAACGGTGCTTTTCCCTACGCCGCCTTTTCCCGACAAGACAACAATCTTATTTTTGATGCGGCCCATCAATTCGGCCATTTTTTTTTCTTCGGCTTCCTTATTGGTAGCGCAACCACCACTTCCACAGCTATTTTCCGACATAGTATGCTCCTAATCAAGCGTATGTTGAATTGTCGTCGGAATGCCTCCGGCGGCCTAAGAACGTTATTGGAAACAGGTTCTTAAAGAATCTTCAAAAACTTTCATCGGGTACAATATTTCAAGCACCAGCATTCTTCTGTTAACTCTTTCCCAATAAACATCTCGATACACGTCTTTGAAGAGGGAGGTGAGGTCTGTTCTGCATTCGCTATGGTGAACGCCTTTCATCAAGGTGAGAGCAAAACAGACGCCGGCGGCATTCCGTCTTATAAACCTGCTTTTCCGCAGCACGATCCTGGGCCGGCACATCCCGCATGTTGGGGGCGGGAACCACAGCATCCTGTATCTGATGGACCAGGAAGACCAGACGATTCTTTCCCGGTCAATGAACTTGTCGCAGCCATACGTTTCTGTGTGTTTGTGCTGGCACACGATGGACATGGGGGAGAGGTTTGCGTGATGGATGCGATAACTTCCCCGGAAAATCCACAATCCGCACACTCGATTTCGTATATAGGCATAGATGACTCCTTATGGATGAAGTCGTTAATAAAAGGCTAAAGAAGAGGCTCTAGTTCCGGTCGGAGAACCTGTCAAGATTTCCGTACGAAAAAGAGGAGAATTCCTTAAGTCGTAATCTCAACTCGGTTTCCGTCGGGATCAAGAACGACACTTTCGTAATATCCATCTCCTGTCGTTCGGGGCTCGCTAGCAATGACGACACCGGCCGCTCGAAAACGTTCGGTCAAGGTGTCGACATCGTCGGCATTGCCAACAGAGAACGCCATGTGCGCCAAACCGAGTTGTTCGCCGTCAGATGAATTTAGAGATGTGATATCGGGACGCTGCATGATTTCCAGCCGTGCTCCTGTGCTAAAAGACAGGAAATACGATGTGAATCCGGTTTGTTGATTATGGTACTTGGTGTTTGCTCTTCCACCAAACCATGTTTCATAAAAGTGTTTGGATCGCTCCAGGTCCGATGTCCAGATAGCGATGTGACTCAGATGCATGGTTTACTCCAATGAATGAAGATGACAACACGAATATGTGGACGTTCAGGACCACCAGAGGCCGGTTGCAAAAGCATGCTCCAATTCAACTAACGACGGGACAATAATGTCCGCCAAAGAAAGATCTTGGTCGCCTGTGCCAGGGATCTGCAACCCGGCACAACGCATGCCTGCGGCCTTGGCGGCTTTGACGCCATTAGTTGCATCTTCGACAACAATGCAACGTGGAGCCGGAACGTTGAGTTTTTGTGCAGCTGCCAGAAAAACATCTGGTGCCGGCTTGGCATGTGTCACGTCTTGACCGCTGATACGCTGTGAAAAAAACTGGCCGATACCGAGCATGTCGGGCACCGCGTCAACAACTTTACGCGTATTCGAAGAGGCGAGGGCCATGAGAACGCCCTCGTTGGTCAAATAGGTAAGCAACGATGAGAGCCCTGGCATCGGTCCGGGCCTGATTTCGGCTAATACCGCAAGATATCTGTCCATTTGCTCTGCAGCAATGTCCTCGGGACGCTCATCAAGCTGGTAGGTGTTTTTCAGGTCGGTCCACTGAACAATAGGGGAGCGGCCAATATAGGCGGCCAAGGCCCCTGGAGGCAATGTAATACCGCGTTTGGCGGCAATTTCTTGGAAAACACGTTGATGGATGGGTTCAGAATCAATAACAACACCATCCATATCAAAAATAACAGCATACGACATGGGGAGGCACCTCGAAGGTTACGTGTTCTTAGCATAGAAAATTGAGTACGAAATATGCTACGAAAGAACAAAGAGGAAAATGGAGAATGTTCTGAAGGCGTTCCTGTTCAGCATCATAGTGTCAGCGAGTGTTCTCTGTTCTTGTCAGGGGGTCACTTTTGTGTGCCCTTGTTCGACAGCTCCGCTTGGGGGACTATAATAATGCAAGAAGTTCGTCCGGGCGATTAATTACAACTGAGGCACCTGCTTGAAGGAGTTCCTCCCTGTCTCGAAATCCCCAGGATACTCCAGCACCGAACATGCCGGCATTGACGGCCGTTTTTATGTCCATCTGTGAGTCGCCGACGAATATCGTCTGGTTTGGGGAGACGCTCAATTCTTGGCAAATCGCCAAGGCGGCATCGGCTGACGGTTTTAACGGAACGTTCGGCTTGGCGCCAGCAACCACCGCAAAGGGGGTTTCCGGAAAGTAGGTTTTTACTGAATCCAAAGTGAGATCATGTGGTTTGTTGGAAAGAATGGCCAATGGCAGTCCCATGCGAACCAGATCAGCCAGCATTGCATTGATTCCCGGATATGGTGCTGTTGCTTGGTCCAGGCGCTTTCCGTATTCCGTATGGGCATCGGCAAGGACAACGGAAAAATAGGAGGTATTTTGAGGGCCAAGAGCGCGTTCAACAAGCTTTTCAAGGCCATTGCCAATCATCGTGCGGTATGCGTTCTCCGGATGCGTGGGCAAATTATGCATGGATAACGCGACATTGATGGCGTTAGCGATATCGGTCAGCGTGTTGAGAAGCGTTCCGTCGAGATCGAAAATAATGGCTTGTGTTTTCATAAGGCCGTTTTTGCCCCAACCCCCAAAGAGGGTCAAGCCTCTTTGCAAAATGGAATTGATCCTTCTGCCAGGAGGGCGTATTGTTTCTCTTTATAATTTTTGTCGATGTTTTTTCTCTTATATGCGATGAGAAAATATGCCTGTATACCGTGTATTGGAAGGGGGGTGAGAAGAATATCGTGCGTATTTTTCCTGCAACGATCCAGCGTATGGCGTTTTCTTCATTGCAACACGAGGGTAATGTGAGTAATATCGATAGATTGAGTTCAACTCGATGGGTGACGGGCATATGTTTTAGTTGTATAATACGGATGATAACGAGACGTAATTCATTCATTGTGTTGTGACGTGTTTACAAGATAGTGAATATTATTGTGTGCCGTTGGTCAATGATGCTATGTATGGTGATCACTCTGTATTGTGAAGTTATGCCTGTATGCTATTGTTTCTATTTGTATTAGCGAGCTATTTTTGGCGAGTCATCATCTGGTAATGCGATGTTCTTTTGCCGGATAATTGCAGGAGTATGGTGAATGCCGAATCCGTTTTCCGGTTTTGAATCTCCACATGATATACCTCTCTCTAAACGACTTTCATATCGGCAGGCTCGTAATGCCTTTGTCGTTGCATTGCTGCTTGGGCTAATGATTAGTACGGCTGTCATCCTCAATGATTTACGATTAGAGCGACAAACACTTTATTCCACGATTCAACATGTCGTTGAAGTTGTTTCGATGCCTGCAAGGCAGGCGCTGCATGACCTTGATGATGGGTTGGCACGGCAAGTTGTGGAAGGGCTTGTAAGGTTTCGATATATTCATGAAGCAATGATTGTTGACGACTTTGGGTCCATTTTGGCGTCGAGAACGCGACCGGAGCTCATGGGAGATTGGGGCTGGTTGCTCAAAAAACTGAAACCACACGAAATTGAATATACGTTTGACGTCATGTCTCCAGATCAGCCAAAATCTCTTGGTTTGATTCTCGTGCGAGTAGATTCCCGTGCTACCCTCGGGCCTATCTTAGATCGCATGGCTACAGTCTTAGGTTTAGGGATCGTATCCAGTCTTGTTTTTGCCTGTATCCTAACGATTCTTTTCAATCGTTCCCTGACTTTTCCTCTCGTCGCTATGATTCGACGTCTCGCCGACGTGAACCCCGAGGAGCCTGGTAGTTCGCTTATCCCTATCCCTCCTGGTCATAGAACTGACGAGCTGGGATTACTTGCAGTCACGACTAATCGTTTGCTTCAGACGATGGATGCCAGCTTGCAAACCCGACATGAAATCAATCAAAAGCGTATTGAAGCAGAACAAAATTATCGTCGAATCGTTGAGAACGCCGTTGAAGGGATTATGCAGGCAGGGCCTGATGGGCAAGTTTTGGCGGCAAACCCTGCCATGATGTACATGCTGGGCTATGAAGACGAAAAAGAGTTCAAAGATAATGTTCGTGATGTGGACCGCGATATGTATTTCGATCCAATGGATCGGGCTGCTTTGTTGTACTGTTTGAATGAAACCGACATTGTTACCGAATTTCAGACACGGTTCTGGCATCGAGACGGGTCCGTTCTGTGGGTATCGGTGAAAGCTCGGGGAGTGAAAAGTGCCTCAGGGGAATTATTGCTCATCGACGCTATGATTGAAGATATTACTGAGCGCAAAAAAGCTTTGGATGAACTTGCACGGTTGAATACGCACCTTGAGGAGAAAGTAAATCACAGAACACGCGAATTGGCTGAACGTAATACGGAATTGGAATGTGCCAATATTGCCTTGACCCAAATGGACGAGATCAAATCGGGCCTGTTGTCCATGGTTTCGCACGAGCTTCGCACCCCGCTGACGTCCATTCTCGGGTTTGCCAAATTGATCGATAAAGAATTTGCCGGGACGTTTCTTCCTCTTACCGGAAAAGAGAAAAAGCTGGTTCAGCGAGGGGGTCGCATTCGTGACAACCTTGGAATTATCGTCCATGAGGGCGAACGCCTTACACGCCTTATCAGTGATTTTTTAGACCTTGAAAAAATCGAATCCGGCCGTATTTTGTGGAATGAAAAAGATGTGAACATCTTTTCATTACTTGAAGACGTTGTTGATTCCGTGGCGGGACAGTTTTTGGAGAAAGAAGACGTCTGTTTCGAAGCAACCATTCCTCATGGCGATCTACAGCTCCAAGTCGATCCGGATCGTCTGCGACAGGTTTTTATTAATCTTTTAAACAATGCAGCAAAATTCACAGATAAAGGTTGCATCGCCTTGCGTGCATCCCGACATGATTCTTTTGTACGTATCTCGATAGAGGATACAGGTATCGGTATCCCCAAAAGTGAGCACAAGAATATTTTTGGAAAGTTCCACCAAGTCAGCCAGCCTGATATGTTGGGCGAAAGACCTCGGGGAACGGGCCTTGGATTGGCTATTTGCCAACAAATTGTTGAACATTACCATGGCTCCATCCTTGTGGAATCGGAACCTGAAGTGGGAAGCACGTTTCATGTTGACATCCCCATTGAAGAAAATGCCTGCGCACATCCCTTTCCTCTCGATGTGGAAGTTGAATCGAATAACGATGTCATGAAACCTCTGATCCTCGTCGTGGACGATGACCCTGGAGTGCGCAGTTTTTTACGGCAATTTCTTTTTCGGAAAGGGTACCGGGTTATTGTTGCAACCAACGGTCGTCAAGCCTTGGAGATGGCACAGGAGACTCGGCCGGATCTCGTGACGATGGATCTTCTTATGCCGGTCATGAATGGTCGTGAAACCATTGCGGCATTTCGCAGTGATGCCAATCTTTCATCCATCCCTATTATGGTCATTAGTGTTATGGGAGATGCAGACGATCACAATGTGGCCGATGCTGCATTGAGCAAGCCTATCGATGAGGATAGACTTGTGGACATGATTAACAGCCTGCTGAACGGTGCCCACTCCACGGAACCGGCTCTCGCCTTGCAGACAAACGGCAAACCTGATATCGAGCCCGCTTTTGCTTTGGCGCGGGAGAGTTTGGAATATTGCCGTGAATATGAACTCTACAAGCGGCTTGAATCAGGATTCCAAGGGACTGTCATTGTTTCGTCCAGAGCGGCGGCAGCAGTCGATTTCGAACGCGTCGCATCGTATTCCGGTGTGCAGGTGTTGCTTTTGCCCGACAGCATTCGCTCAAGCGTAACGTTGTAATTGCGTGGGGCAAATCGTTCCGAACTCCCAAAGACGAAGGACGTCATAGCCTGTACCCCTGGCGACTCGGCGTGGGTAATCGGCTGGAAAAGTTCCTCAAATCAAGGTATTGTTATTGATTGGCGCGGGCAGTATGCGCTATGGTGCCCGGTTTCTTTCAGATATTGATATGTCCGGTACGTCCGGGGTGGAGTGTGATAACATGGAGATTCGTGGAACGACGATTCTGGCAGTCAAAGACGCCAATGGCGTGGCCCTTGCCGGAGACGGACAGGTAACGCTGGGCCAAAACATGGCCATGAAGCATGGGGCAAAAAAAGTACGCCGTTTGTATAAAAACAAAATCCTTATCGGCTTTGCCGGTTCCACGGCGGATGCTTTCACCCTGTTTGAACGTTTTGAGTCCAAGCTTGAAGAATTCGCTGGCAACCTGACGCGAGCGGCCGTAGAACTTGCGAAAGATTGGCGAAAGGATAAATATTTACGCCGACTTGAGGCCATGCTTGTGACGGCTGATGCCGAAACGGTTCTCATTTTATCCGGAAACGGCGACGTCATCGAGCCCGATGATGGATTGGCCGCTATTGGTTCCGGTGGCGCGTTTGCTTTGTCTGCTGCCCGGGCGCTCAAACAAAACACATCGTTGTCCGCTGCGGAAATAGCACAGAAGGCCATGGAAATTGCCGCTAATATTTGTGTGTATACCAATGACAACATTACTCTGGAAACCATATCGAAAAACCCCGACGAATCATCATGATCGTTAAGACGCGTGCCGGTTGCCGCGGGCTCATTGGATGGGGAAGCGGCCAGGGATTTCCGAAACGATACGGTCCATTATGGAATCGTCCCGTGAATAGATTACGACAAGCAGCCGTGACGGAGGCTTCATGAGCACAATGACGCCACGAGAAATCGTGTCTGAACTCGACAAATTCATCATCGGCCAGAAGGATGCAAAGCGCATGGTGGCCGTTGCAATGCGCAATCGTTGGAGACGTCAACAAATCGATCCCTCATTGCGTGACGAGATCGCCCCCAAAAATATTCTGATGATTGGGCCAACCGGGGTGGGAAAAACTGAAATTGCTCGCCGATTAGCTAAACTGTCGAATTCTCCCTTCTACAAAGTGGAGGCGACCAAATTCACGGAAGTTGGGTATGTCGGACGCGATGTCGAATCCATGGTGCGCGACCTCATGGAGATTGGCATCAATCTCGTTCGCCAGGAAGAAATCGACCGCGTTCGCGTGAAGGCGGAAAAACAAGCCGAAGAACGACTTCTTGATTTGTTGCTGCCAGGGGGAGTTCCGCAGGCGCAACCTCCTCAGGGATCGCCGCTCGGGACAGCGTTGGTTACGCCACCACCGCCTTCTTTCGAAGTAGAGTCCAGCCAAAGCGCTCCGTCCGACGATAAATTGTCGACGCGGGACAAACTGAAAAAATTGTGGCGTGAAGGCAAACTTGATGACAAGCAAGTCGATATCGAAGTGACTGCCCAATCTCCTCAGGTGGAGATTATGGCTATGCCGGGCATGGAGGATATCGGCTCACAGTTTAAAGACATTATGGGCAAGATGTTTCCGCAGAAGAAGAAGATGCGGCGCATGCGTGTGAAAGACGCCTATGAAGTCTTGCTGCAAGAAGAGTCGGAACGTTTGGTTGATATGGACAAAGTCACGGATTTGGCTCGGGAGCGCGTTGAGCAGACCGGGATCATTTTTATTGATGAAATCGATAAAATCTGTGGAAAAAATAGCGGTGCCGGAGTGGATGTGTCACGCGAAGGCGTGCAACGAGATTTGTTGCCGGTTGTTGAAGGCTGTGTCGTTAACACGAAATATGGCATGGTCTCCACGGATCATATTTTATTCATTGCGGCTGGCGCATTTCATTTATCCAAACCTTCGGATCTCGTTCCCGAGTTGCAGGGACGTTTCCCGTTACGCGTGGAACTGTCTCCTTTGAGTCGCGATGATTTCTTCCGCATTCTGACCGAACCCAAGAATGCTCTTTCCTTGCAATATCCTGCATTGTTAGCGACGGAAGGCGTGACATTGACCTTCGAGAAAGAAGCTCTTGAGGAAGTGGCCGCGTTCGCTCAACAAATCAATGAGGAAACCGAGAATATCGGGGCTCGCCGGCTGTATACCATCATGGAAAAGATTCTCACTGACTTGTCGTTCGAAGCGCCTGATCGGAGTGGTGAAACGGTCGTTGTCGATCGTGACTTTGTTGTGGGACAGCTCGAAGACGTGGCCGAAGACCGCGATTTGTCGAGGTATATTCTTTAACCTTCTCAACCGGCCTGAGCCGGAGCGCTGTGGAGTATCGCCGTGGACAACGAACACGCTAAAGCCAAAATACTTCTTGAGGCACTGCCCTACATCCGAGATTTTTACCATAAGACCGTAGTCATTAAATACGGCGGGCATGCCATGAAGGATGAGGCGCTCAAACGCAGCTTTGCGCTCAATGTCATCTTGCTCAAATATATTGGGGTCAATCCGGTTATTGTGCATGGCGGAGGACCGCAAATCGGAACCATGCTCGATAAACTTGGCATCAACAGCCATTTCCGTGAAGGGTTACGCGTGACTGACGACGCCACGATGGATGTGGTTGAAATGGTGCTCGTCGGCAAGGTCAATAAACAGATTGTTGGCCTCATCAACCTGCTTGGTGGAGAATGCGTTGGCTTGTCGGGGAAAGACGGTCACCTGATTAAAGCACGAAAGCTTGAAATGGTGCTGGGTAAAAAGGATGCAACCCCTGAAATTATTGACCTGGGAAAAGTGGGTGAAGTCGCATCCATCAATGCTGATCTCATTCGGACGCTAACGCACCAGGATTTTATACCGGTCATTGCACCTGTCGGCGTGGATGAATCCGGCGAAACTTACAACATCAACGCCGATTCCGTTGCATCGGCCGTTGCTTGTGCGCTTGATGCCAAACGACTTGTATTGTTGACGGATGTTCCTGGCATACTGGACGAGAATAAAGAGCTTATTTCCACTATAGATATGCGCGCCGCGTCATTGGCCATTGAGCAGGAAACCATTTCCGGCGGCATGATTCCCAAAGCAAAATGCTGCATGGAAGCCGTTCTTGCCGGAGTGGAAAAGGCACACATCATTGATGGACGCATCGAGAATTCTCTTATTCTTGAGCTGTTCACCAAATCCGGAATTGGGACAGAGTTTGTTCTGAAACTTTAAGGCATATCGGCGGACAACGTTCTGCACAGAAACGGGCAACTCGTTGACGGGTTGCCCGTTTTATTTGGGGGGAAATGCAACAAAAGGTCGGTTAATCGTCAGCACGACAGGAGAGACAAACTTTATCCTCACTATCACGTTCACTGACAAACACGTCAACGCGTTCAGCCGGTGCCGTATCGACACGCATGCCGACATAGTCTGCCTGTATCGGGAGTTCTCGGTGACCACGGTCGACCAAGACAAGGAGCTTCACAGCTTTAGGGCGTCCGTAATCCAATATAGCTTCCAGAGCTGAACGAATGGTCCGCCCTGTGAACAACACATCATCGACTAAAAGAATATTGAGATCATCAATGGCAAAGTCGATATGCGTCGGTCCGATATTGGGTTGTTTCACTGAGGTGGTCCAGTCGTCTCGATACATGTTGATATCAAGCTTGCCGAGAGGAATCGTGGTTCCCAACCGCTCTTCAAGTGCTCCTTTGATACGTTCGGCCAGTTCGACACCACGGCGTTGGATGCCGATAATGGCAAGCCGATTATCGACAGCGAGGTCGGCGGCGACGGCATCGACAAGATCTTTCAAGGTTTTGGCCATTTCGGCACTACCGAGAACGAGCATTTCCTTCACGGGCGTAGTGGGTATGTTCATAAACGAAATTTATCGCATATTGTCATTTCTGGCAATCAGGCTGACGACGACTTTGTGCTGGTAAGACGCAAGAAATTTGACAATCACTGCGGAGAGACTTACCTACCACGCATCGAAACACTTGAGGAGGAAGTATGATTGAACTGACCGATTCCGCATTGAAGCAGCTTGAAGCGTACTTTGCGGACAAAGAAAAGACGCCTATTCGCATCTATCTGTCCGCCGGTGGCTGAAGCGGGCCGCGCTTGGCACTGGCTCTGGATGAGCCAAAAGATACCGACGACAACGTTGATGCAAACGGCTTTCAATTCATCATCGATAAAGAATTGTACGGCAAAGCTGCTCCAATCTCAATCGACATGTCCTATATGGGATTCCAGATAAACTCCCAGCTTGAATTCGGTGGCGGTAGTTGTGGGTCATCATGTTCCTCAGGATCCTGCTCCTGCTAGATGGATGCTCTGCACATCGTGTTTGATACGTGGAGAAGAAGGCTTTTGGGTCTGTCGAGCGTACGATACGAAGAGTGTCCACTGAGTAGCACAACATGAATACGAAGGCGGGTTCACAATGAATCCGCCTTTGCTTTATAAAGAAGTACATGGTAAATTTTTCAAAGTAGGACAATTCGTTCTTCACGTTTGTTTTACTCTGTGCTAACAAAATCCTTGAACCATAGTATTCCAATTTTGCTATCCTTGGAGTGCATTCATGCCTGGCAAGATACTAATTGTAGATGATGAAGTTCATATTCGGATGCTTCTCGAACAAACACTCGAAGAACTGGAAGAAGACTTTGATGTCGAGATTTTGTCCGCTTCGAATGGAGAAGAGGGGCTTGGTATTATTGTTGAGGAAAAACCAGATTTGGTTTTTCTTGACATTATGATGCCGAAACTCAACGGGTATGAAGTTTGCCAAAAAGTAAAGGCCGATCCTGCGCTACGGAATGTGAATATTGTATTGTTGACAGCGAAAGGACAAGAAGTGGACCGTAAGCAAGGATTAGAACTTGGGGCAAGCCGGTATATGACGAAGCCGTTTGATCCCGATGAAGTCCTGGATGTGGCAAAGGAACTCCTCAATATTGAAGATTCTCTTGCATAGGATTTGAACGTTAGCCGATGACCGCCTCAAAACGGCTTCTAAAGCAACACCTTCTTGTTTCGCTGCTTGAACGATCTATACAATTCCTTGGACCGGGATATGGTATCTTCGTATTGCAGGGCGAGACCATCCTCGGAAGTGCAGGTGATGTACAATGCGACATTACGGGGCTGCCTGAGCAGACTCTTTTTCAGTCGTTGAGACACGATGGAGTGGAGGTCGCACAACTTTTATTAATCCCACCGGTGCCGACATGCGCAGATGATTCCTGTACACGACTACACCTCCCCAAATTTATTGAATTTCTCGCGTATTCTATTGAGGAGCTTCTGCGTGGAGAAGCTGTTCGGCGTAGTCTGGCTTCGGAAACACTGCAAAAGTATCGAGAGATCGCGTTGTTGCATCGGGCATCGGTCAATCTCAATAATTCATTACGTCCGCGTGATGTGGCCCGAGCCTTATTGAATGAATGCCAGCAAGGAGCAATGCCAGCTGAAGGCGGTATGCTGTTTTTGCGGGATGGAACTTCAGCTGAACTTATTCCATATGATTATTATGGATCGGCTTATGAACTTGAGTTGGAAAAAGTAGTCGACACAATATTGTTCCTCGATATTATTCGTGGAGGAAAAGGCGAAATCATTAATGATTTGACACACGATTCGCGGTGGCACAATGAGATTGAAGCGGTCAAGGCGATGCTTCTCGTTCCTCTTGTATCCTCGAATAAATGTGTGGGCGCCTTGGTCCTTGCAACAAGTCAAACGCCACGTTTCGACGCCAGTCATCTTCAATACATTTCGACCATAGTTTCCGTTGTCGGCATTGCTTTAGGCAACGCGCTCAATTTTGAATCCGTCCAAGTGCTCATGAAGGCTTTGTTGCAGGCCTTGGCTACAGCGATTGATGCTCGTGATCCCTTTACATCGGGGCACTCCCAACGCGTTGCTCGTCTTGCTGTCGCACTATCGAAAGTGGTTCACGACGATAATACGCTTTTTCCCGATGTTGTGTTTTCCGAAGACAACCTGCATGAAGTTTTTTATGCGGGTCTGCTCCACGATGTTGGAAAAATTGGCATTCGTGAGCAAGTTTTGACGAAGTCGTCACGTCTGCCTGCTCGTGTCATGGATGTTATCCAAACACGTATGGCAATGTGGGGTGAAATCACTGGCAAAGAATGGCGCAAATATTTTGAGCACCTTTCACGAATTAATTCATGTGATATGGTTTCACGGGATGATGCCGCGATCATCGGAAAATTGGGCAAGTTTGAACTTCGCATTAATGGAACCATTTTGCCGCTTTTGTCTGATGATGAAATTACGTCTCTGCTTATTCCACGTGGTAATTTGACCGTTGATGAGCGTCGAGAAATTGAACGTCATCCGGTCGAAAGTTTTCGTATTTTGCAGCATATCCCATTTCCTGAGAATATGCGAAGTTTGTTGAGGATTATTTCACAGCACCATGAACGTCTCGATGGCTCTGGATATCCATCCGGAGATAAAGGAGACGATATTCTCCTCCAGACGCGTATTATCTCCATTGTCGATATTTATGATGCGATCACGATGGAACGCCACTACAAACCGGCACTTCCTCGTGACAAAGCGCTTGATGTCCTTACCAAAGAAGCCGATGCTGGGCGTATCGATGCACGTTTAGTCGAACTCCTCAAGAATTCAATCAATGCTATCGAGGAAGATGCGCAACGTATGGCGACACATGAAGATTTCCAGGAATATCTCCAACGTTCTCAAAATCGTGAGCACTCCGATGATGAAGCGGCGCGTCCAGTTTCTTCGCTTCCCTCGAATTGAGAAAGTTCTATCACTCTTCCTTCTCGTCCTCTTTGACGAATGCCTTGAATAACGTCGTTGGCACAATGAACGATGCAGCATGATAGGCGGCATCGAAGATATCTGTGTCGGAGAAACCCATTTCGCGGAGTTCGTCAACATCGTTTTTTGTCACGTCCTGTGGCGCATCAACAACTTTCAGTACAAACAAAAGCAATTGTTTTTGTTCCGGTTCAAGTGGAGCCGTCGCAGGATCTTTGGCCATGGATTCAAGTTCGCTTGGCGTGAAACCGGCAGCAAACTGAAGTAAGTGAGCATTGAAACGCATGCAAAAGGCATAGTTATTTCGCGTTGCAAGAATATAGCGCAAAGCCGCCATGGTTTGCGATTCCATACGACTTTGCGTCATGAAATATGAAATGATTTTGCTTTGCAGTTGTGCCAACTCCGGACTTGCGCTCATCATAATAAGAGGCTCGGGAACAGGGACACCGTTGGGGAAAATACTGTAGGCGTGTGCAAGTTCACCTTGGGCTTGGTCGACCGGGATGTGATTGAGCAGGTACATGTGGCAGTTCTTCTCCAAGGTTACAGTGAGATTGATGTCTTTACACAAGAATTTCCTTAAACATGAGATCGAAAAAAGCCTCGATGGGAGCCGTCGATCTCGTCAATTTGGTGTACAGTACAGCTCCTTGCCACCCTGACATCAGCCATTGCGCGGTTTGATTTGGATCGATTGCACGGGTGATGTCTCCACGGTCAATTGCTTGCTGAATAATGTGCGTGAGGCGATGTTCCATAGAAGTGAAACCGCTCTGAAGTTTCTCACGCATTGCTGGGCTCAAATCACTCATTTCCAGGACAAGATTGCCGAGTGGACATCCCATCTCGCACTGATGAGCCTTGATACCCTCCAAGAATGTTTCGAAATACGCACGAAGTCGTGCAATCGGTGGCATTGTAAGCTCATCGAAAATAGTACGGGAAATTGCACCAAACTGCTCAAAATGAAAATCGATAACAGCTAAACCGAACTCTTCCTTGCTTTTAAAATAGAAATAAAACGAACCTTTCGGGACATCACAGGCATCAAGGATTTCTTTGATGCCCGTATGGTTAAATCCCTTCTTATGGATAAGACGCGCTCCGGTTTCCAGTATACGTTGTCGCGTGTTTGCTGATGTTTTGGATTGCATATTAAATAGTAGACCGGTCGTCTAGTAATGTCAAGAAAGGGATTTGTCTGGAGAAGAGGTGACAATATGGCGACGGAATGTCATCAAAAAAGCGCGTTAACGTTGTTGATATGTGATTCAAGATAGAGAAGGAGGACACATGCCATGTCTCAACGCGGAGTGCGACATCGTTTTCTCTGTCATTTGAAAAAGGCGACGATTGGACTCTCTTTCGGGGGGCTCGTTTTCGTACTCCTTGTTTCTACAGCGCATGCAGAAACCCTGGTGGGATATGCCCAAGAATTATCTCCAGAAGTCTTTGCCAAGGCTCAAGGTGCGCAACGAACGCTTGCACAACGAGACCCTGTGTTTCGTGATGATACGGTGGAGACACGCACACAAGGTCTTGCAACTCTGGAATTCTGGGACGGTTCGGTATTGTCCATGTCTTCCGATTCACAGGTGCTGCTTTCTGACTTTGTTTATGATCCTGATCAAGCACAACGTGCACGATTGACGGTATCACTTGCTGTTGGGACTCTTCGATTTGTTTCCGGAGAAACTGCCGATCCTGATGCCGATCATATCCAGATACAAACCCCAATGGGCTTTTTAGGAATTCGTGGGACAGATGTAGCGGTATCCGTGGCCGATGATAATGTTGAAGTGGCTGTTTTCGAGGGAGGACCAGCCTTTTTTACGGATCATTCCGGCCAACGCCGACGTTTGTTGGCGGGACGATTTCTGCGGTTTCGTCGTGGGGTGTCTCCAGAGGAGTTCGGAGATATCCCTGCTATGTTTCGTCAACGGTTGGCGACGTTGGCTATTGATCGCAATAGAACGCTTGACGCTGCTATGGAGATACTCGGGCAACGCTTTGGTGCAAATCGTCGACGCGCCTTGGCCGCATTACGCGCCTGGTATGCCCGTCGCTTTCAACGACAAAATGATTTTATGCAATCCGGTATGCGACAACGCCGAGAAGAACGACGAAAACGACGTAATTTGCCATAGTTACGTTTCCGCTGAGGGGGATTCCAAGAAATTGTCATTGGCGTTTTTTTATTATGATCGGTTGCTTCTGGTCTATGAGTACAATGGTCAAACGTACGAAGATGAAGACAAAAGAGGATCAGATTACAGTCTATGCGTTGTAACGTGCAGTAAGAGAGCTATGATGTCAGGGTGAGTCGAAATAGACTCACCCTTTTTTAATCTTGCGAGGTTAAAACGAGACAGACACGGTCAATACTCGCCAACGTGTTGGGCAAAAGATATTCAAGGCGGGCGATACATTTTTCCAGGGTTTCCAGGCGCTCGTCTTTCGCGGCATGTTCAGCAGCGTGGGCTGCTTCACGAACAGCCTGAGCGCCAACCGTGGTGGAAATCCCTTTCAGGGAGTGCGCTGCATCGGCAGCGGCTTTAAAATCTTGATTGGAGGCAGCTTGCCGAATGGTAATGAGCTTCGGTGGAGCATCCTCTTTGAAGATGGTGACAAGCTCGGTTAAAAAATCGGCTTTGTCTTCAAAAGTACGGACAATCCAGTTCTCATCAAACAATTCAACAACGGATTTTGATCGTTGTGCGTCACCACTACGTTTTTCAGCCAAACGGAGAAGTACGCCTTCAAATTCGCTGAGATTGAATGGTTTCGCCACGTATCCATTCATGCCGGCAGCAAGAAATTTTTCTTTATCGCTGGGAAAGGCATGTGCTGTAAGCGCGATGATGGGGACAGGGGGCTCTCCGTTTTTAGGGGCCGTTTCGCGAATGACTTTGGTGGCTTCTATACCGTCGACCACGGGCATAGAAATATCCATCAAAATAATATCCCAATCCTGGTCAACGGCAGCATCAATCGCTTCCTGGCCATTGCTGACGATATGAACCGAGTGTCCTCGACTTCGGAGAAAAACGCTTGTGAAACGTTGGTTTATCTCATTGTCTTCTGCCAACAGGATACGCAATCCTGCTTTGGTCGGAGACTGCGTTTCCAGGGTATCATTGGGTAGTTCCAACGAGGTATCGCGCGAAATGCCAAATGGTAACGTCAACGAGAACGAGGAACCTTTTCCCACTGTACTCGTCACCCACAAGCGACCTCCCATCATTTCGACAAGTCGTCTGGTGATAGCCAATCCCAGACCGGTTCCTCCATATCGACGATTCGTCATCGTGTTGGCCTGGGTGAAACTATCGAAAATCGTATCAATTTTTTCGTCGGGAATGCCAATACCTGAATCACGCACTGTCAGTAACAAACAGGCGCGATCGTGGCACCCTGCATTCATTTCTCGCGGCTCAATAGTGAGTTCTATTTCGCCCTGCTCCGTGAATTTGATGGCATTGCCTAAAAGATTGGAGAGGATTTGACGAAGCCTGAGACCATCCCCAATGAGCATATCCGGTACATTGGCGTCGATCGTCACATGCAGGGGAATGTTTTTCTTTTTTGCCTGCAGAATGAAAACTTGGATAAGGGTATGGATAAGGCGGCGAAGTGAAAATGATTCCGAAACAAGTTCGAACTTGCCAGCT
The DNA here is from genome assembly GCF_000429305.1 of Desulfovibrio inopinatus DSM 10711. NCBI lineage: Bacteria > Pseudomonadati > Thermodesulfobacteriota > Desulfovibrionia > Desulfovibrionales > Desulfovibrionaceae > Desulfovibrio > Desulfovibrio inopinatus. Next base: position 152,656 of record NZ_AUBP01000011.1, on the reverse strand, counting down.
TCAATTTTGGAGAAGTCGAGTATCTCGTTGAGAATATCAAGCATTTGGTCGCACGCATCAAGTGCGCTTTCGAGCATGCGCCGGGTTTCCGCCGAAACAACGCTTTCCTGTGCCAGGGAGATCATCCCAATAATACCGTTAAGCGGAGTACGAATTTCATGGCTCATGTTCGCCAGAAATTCACTTTTGAGACGGTTTGCACTTTCCGCTGCATTTTTCGCTTTTTGGAGTTCGCGCTGTATTTTGCGCTCTTTTTGTATATTATCAAAAGTCCAGACCACACCTTGAGCAACGTTGGAGGCATCGAGAGGAGCTACGCGGATTTGGCACCATATCTCGTTGCCATCTTTGGTTTTGAATGCATGCTCAAAATGTGCAGTGCCACGTGCAGCAAGGCGACGTTCACATTCCCTATGGAAATTCTCGGCATGCGAAGGAGAAAAAAAGAATAATGATGTCGTATGACCGAGAATTTCTTCCGGGAGATAGCCGAATATTTCCGCGCCGTGCCGGTTGATATTCACAATCTGCTGATTATGGATCAGCGCAGCACCCGTTTGGATAATGTCGAATATGGCTTTGTAATTGTCCTGAGGATAAGATGATGCAGGGCTGAGTTGTGCCGTATCATCTAAAGAATCGAGTCTGTTTGAGGCTGTCACGCGAAGCACATCATCCCTTGAATCGTTTAATTCGGTTGAGGCGCATGTTTTCTTGATATCCGGTTGCGTCAACCATGGTCCTGCCGGTTCTGGACGTCAACCGATTTGAACTGTACCAATTCAAAGATACTATCCGATATTATGAGGAATGGAAAGTGAGAGGAATGTCCTTTCCGGACACAAGCTGTTGTCCGAAGGGTTCGCTGGAGGAGAAGGTATGAAGACTGAAAAAGATGTAGTTCGTATCGATCTGAATGCCGAGCCTGGGACATTATTGGCAACGTTGTATCGATTTGAGCTGACGCTTCCGATTGCCGTTGTTTTACTCATCGGGCTTGGTTGGTATGTGAGTATCCATTTTGACAAAGCCCTTCGTAATGGCGTTGTGGCTGCATATCAAGAAACCCAACTTGAAATTGTCCGCGCAATGGCCAGGAGCGTAGAAACGGCTATGTCGGAAGGCTTGGCACGCGGAGAGTCCGTTAGCGATCTGGAGCAAACAGTTCTTGCTCGCTATGTTCAACCGGTACATTTGTTGGAACATGGTGATGCGTGGATTTATACGCCGCAGTATGTTGTTTTCGATGCCAGTTCTGATTTTCCGCAAGCCTATCGTGGTAAGTCCATGGCGGAAATTTTCAAAAAACAAGAAAAAAAGGGCGCATTCCATTTCGAAACCATGGTCTCCAAAGTTTCTAAAGGGGAAGAGGGCGTCGGATGGTATGTTTGGTTGCCAGAAAAGGGACCGGAGATCGCGGCATGGACTCCAGTATGGGCTAATGGTCGAACCTGGATCATTGGAATTTCGACACCACTTGATGAAATTATGGTTGCTGCCGGGGCGCACCGACAAAATCAACTTGCAATCGTGATCATGACGATATCGACAATTTCCGGTTTGGGATTGGCGTTTCTCTCGACGCGTAATGTGTTTCGACGACAACGCGCTGAAGAGCAATTACGTCGAGCGAATGCTGAACTGGAGTCACGTGTTGAAGAGCGGACAGCGGAGCTTGGTGCACGCACACGAGCACTTCTGGAGTCACGGATACGTGAAAAAGAAAAGGAAAAGGAAGCCGGAATCGCATTTAATGCCGGTTTGTTTGAATCGGCCAGTTCCTACTTGCATAACGTGGGCAATACGCTGTCCGCTATGGATGGTAAATTTCTTAAAATTAACGGGCTCATTGCATCACTGGAAAAATATGGGACAGCTGTTGAAACGATTCGTACAGCACACCGAGATGCTCTTGAGGGAAAAGCTGATGAGACCGAAAAGTATCTCGATGCCTTACGAACGGTTTTGCTTGATCGAACGTTGCCGCGCCTTCAAGACGGCATGAAAGATATGGAGCAGTTGAAAGACCGGATGATTACGACTATTCGGCATCAGCAAGACATGTTTTCCGATACGCAACGGAGCCAGGCGCGGTACGTCAGCGATATTGATGTTGGGCATATCCTTCGTAATTTGATCGATGATTTTGCATCGACATTGGAGAAACGGGGGATTGTCGTGGATATCGAAATCGAAGACGGTCTTATGATCCGCAATCAAAAACACCAATTTATCCATGGCCTGCATAATATTTTAAAGAATGCCATGGAAGCCATTGATCTTTCGGAACAACGAGAAAATGGCCATATTCAGGTGAAGGCTGTGAAGGCGCCGATTGAGGAAAATAGAGTGGTAATTCGTATTGCTGACAACGGCATGGGGATTCATGCAGATGATTTGCTCAAAGTCGGATCCTCCGGATTTTCGCTTAAACCAGGCGGACATGGACTTGGGCTTCATGCTTTTGGGAATTTTCTCAATGAAAGCAACGGTCGCCTCAAAGTAGTGAGTAATGGGCTTGAGCAAGGTGCTGAATTTACCGTGGAGATTGGCGATGCTGAAGGCAAAATGATCCCCGCTGATGCCTCCCGAGTGTAACATTTCTTTGCGAAAAAACCTGCCTGTCCTCTTCTTCTTTCCCCCTTTGCAAATGGCGCCAGATGATTATAAAGGCCGAGTGCGTCAACAAAACGGAGACTTAATGAATCGTGAAAATGCAATCCATATAGAAGGGGCGCGTCAGCATAACCTTAAAAACCTCGATCTCGATATTCCACGTGAACAACTTGTTGTGGTTTGTGGACCGAGTGGATCGGGGAAGTCGACTCTTGCGTTTGACATCATTTATGCCGAAGGACAGCGTCGATATGTCGAATCGTTGTCTGCGTATGCCCGTCAATTTTTGCCGCAAATGGATAAGCCGCAGGTCGATAAGATTGAAGGATTGTCCCCGGCAATTTCATTGGAACAACAGACAACTTCGCGTAATCCCCGCTCCACTGTTGGAACGGTGACCGAAGTTTATGACTTCTTACGAGTATTCTATGCCCGTTTGGGCGTCGTACGATGCCCCGAGTGCGGGAAACCCATCGAAGCCCAGACGTCGGATCAAATTGTCGACGATATCTTGGCTATGCCCGAAGGCAGTAAACTGCTTGTTATGGCGCCGATGGTGGAGAACAAAAAAGGCACTCACGCAGATCGTTTGGCAAAACTCAAGAAACAAGGATTTGTCCGGGTTCGTATCGCTGGCCAGGTTACGTCGCTTGAAGCCGTGCCGACATTGGAAAAGAACAAGAAACATACGATTGAACTCGTGGTGGACCGGCTTGTCGTGAAGCCTGACATCCGCAAGCGGTTAGCCGACTCCGTTGAACTGGCTCTCTCGCAAGGTGATGGACGGCTACTTGTATCCGATGTGAGTCAAAAAGAAGAACCCCCGAAAGATATATATTTCAGTACCGCCTCAGTATGTCCGTCTTGCCGCGTGAGTATGCCTGCGCCAAGTCCGCAATTGTTTTCATTTAACAGTCCACAAGGCGCGTGTCCGGCATGTAGCGGGATCGGTTCGGTAGAATATTTCGAACCGATTTTACTTGCTCCCAATAAAGGGTTGTCCATTTCGCAAGGTGGCATACTACCATGGAAGAATGAGCGCGTTCTGGAACGCTACGTCTCGACGCTGGAGAAGGTTGGCAAAAAGCATGGTTTTACGCTGAAAACACCGTTGGGAAAATTTTCTGAAGCGGCATGGAATGCGCTTTTTTTCGGTGATGACACATGTGATTGGGAAGGGGTGACGTCCGTTCTTGATCGTGGTCAAGCTATGGGATCAATCTGGCGAGATGAATTGGCGAGATTCCGACAGAGTCGACCATGTCCGGCTTGTAAAGGGGCGCGATTGCGTCCTGAGGCTTTGGCCGTCTATGTTGGAGATAAAAATCTTTTCGAGTTTTGTGCCATGCCTATTGGCCGGACGGTCGATTGGTTGGAAAATTTGTCCTTTACAGGGATGGAAGCGCGTATTGCCGAACCCTTATTGAAAGAATTGACACATCGTCTTGGCTTCCTGGCTGGGGTCGGGCTCGATTACATCAGCTTGGCTCGGAACATGTCCACGCTTTCCGGTGGTGAGGCCCAGCGCATTCGTCTGGCCGGTCAGCTTGGTTCGGGGCTGGTCGGGGTCACCTATGTGTTGGATGAACCAAGCATCGGGTTGCATCCCCGCGACAATGAACGGTTGCTGCAGACGTTGCGGCAATTGCAAGGGCGAGGCAACACGGTCTTGGTTGTCGAACATGATGAAGCCACGATTCAAGCCGCTGACCACGTTGTGGAGCTCGGTCCTGGATCAGGGCGTTTGGGTGGCGAGATTGTGTATCAAGGAGACGTCACGGATTTGCTTCAGCATTCCAATTCGTTGACTGCGCGGTATTTGCGTGGTGACATGGTCATTAGCCGGCCGGAAACGCGTCGTACCGGCAATGGAAAATTGACCGTGCTTGGAGCGCGGACCAACAACTTACAAAATCTTGATTGTGAAATTCCGCTCGGCTGCCTCGTGTGTGTGACTGGTGTTTCAGGGTCCGGAAAAAGTTCGCTTGTCGTTGATACACTCTATAAGCATCTCGCTTTGGCGCGTGGTATCAAAGTGGAAGAACCGGGAGAAATTGACGGGTTTTCCGGCGATGACAAGGTGGAGAAAATCGTTTCCATCGATCAAACGCCTATCGGACGCACGCCACGATCCAACCCGGCGACATACACCAAAGTATTCGACGAAATTCGCAATATTTTTTCCTCTACTGCTGAGGCCAGAAAGCGTGGATACAAACCGGGACGGTTCAGCTTCAATGTCAAAGGTGGCCGATGCGAAGCCTGCCAAGGTGATGGACAAATTCGGGTGGAAATGCACTTTTTGCCCGATGTCTTTGTGACGTGTGAAGTCTGCGGAGGTAAACGCTATAACCGCGAAACTCTCGACGTTACATATAAAGGGAAAAATATTGCCGATGTCCTTGGGCTGACTGTGCGCCAAGCTCGTGAATTTTTTGATAATTATCCGATTTTAGCGAGACGTCTCGGCGTTCTGGAAGAAGTCGGACTGGAATACCTCGGCTTGGGACAACCTGCCACAACGTTATCTGGCGGGGAAGCGCAGCGCATCAAAATATCCCGAGAACTCGGTAAGCGGAGTCTTCCCGGAACGTTGTATATTTTGGATGAACCAACCACTGGTCTGCATATGCACGAAGTGGGGAAACTCATTCAGGTTTTGCATAAACTTGTGGAGAAAGGAGCCAGCGTGGTTGTTATTGAGCATAATACCGATGTCGTGCTTGCGTCGGATTATGTCATCGACCTTGGACCGGGCGGCGGCGAATCCGGCGGCCGTATTGTGTCCCGCGGTACTCCTGAAGATATCATGAACGATCCGGCTTCGGTAACGGGCCGATTTCTTTCGTCTGAACGATAAGGAGAGCATCCTATGGCATCTCGTTGTTTTTTGCGCTCGAAAATTCATAGCGCCAGATTGACCGCCACCCATCGCGATTACATGGGATCGATTTCAATTGATCCAGAGTTGTTGCGTCGAGCCGATATTGCGCCTTTTGAGCAGGTCGATGTGTATAATGTGGATAATGGAGAACGTTTGACCACGTATGCTATTGAGGGCGAACCTGGTGAAGTTTGCCTGAATGGTGCAGCAGCCCTCAAAGGCGAGGCAGGTCAGCGTGTTATTATTGCGACATTTACTTGGTTAGATGAGGACGAGCGCAAGCGTCACGTACCTTCAGTTGTCCTGTGTGGACCGGGAAACGTTCCCATGGCTGGGCAATAAGGCTTTTATTCTCTTGTAATGTGAGTGGGGTACTCCCCCACAAAAAACGATGCTGTGCTTCGGTACGGCATCGTTTTTTTTATGTTTTTGGAAAAATGTAACCTGCTGCGGATGATTGCGACCGAGAGAACACATGAGGATTGACAGGTGAGGCGTGGCTGTTTAGATGTGAATTTATATTCACGTGAATGGAGATTTACATGATCGAAAAGAAAGCAACCGATATTCGACAGGAAGAAATTATTCGCGCCACGTTGGCAGTAGCAGCTGAGCATGGCGTTTCCGGTATTACCGTCAAACGTGTTGCCGAGAAGGTGGGACTTTCTCCCGCGGCGCTGTACCGACACTTTGCGGGGAAGGATGAAGTTCTTTCGGCGGTACAGGATTTTTTGTCAGACCGGATTGGGCCTGCCATCATGGAAGCGTTGTCTGCCAAATCGCCTTTGGCTGGAGTGCGCTCCCTCTTCGAGCGAATTGTTGCGGCTATTAATGAACATCGCATGTTGCCTGTTGTTATGATTTCTCAGGATGTGTGGGGGGAGCATCCACAGAATAGAAAAAAGATGCGTCAGAATTTCGAGATGTTGCACAACGGTCTGACGAAGCTCTTTGAAGCGGCTCGCGTTGCAGGTGAGATTCGTGGAGATATCGATGTGACCAAGCTCCCGTTGTTGTTTGTCGGCCTGTATGTTCCGCCGGCTCTATTATCCATTCGTATGCCTGATCTCGTTGATTTTCAGGAACAGGTTCAGGCGAATTGGGAATTGTTTGAACGCGCCATTGTCTCAGAGACATATCGGAGGCCATAATGCATGTTTCAGCATCGTGGAGACGATTTCTGTTTTTTATCCCTGTAATTGTTGCCATTGCAGTATTCATCGTTTTGTTTTCCCGTCGACAACAGCCCGAAGAGCATTCTTTGGAAGAGCGCTCCATTCCGGTCCGTGTGGTGAGAGCGAATACAGTCGATCTCGTCCCGCGAGCTATTGGGTATGGTTCCATCGAACCGGAGATGACATGGGAAGCCGTGGCCGAGCTTGAAGGACGCATTGTCGGGATACATCCTGAACTCAAGCGAGGTGCTCTTATCTCCAAGGGTGATTTGATTGTACGGATTGATCCGTCCAAACGGATTACGGCTGGCGAACAAAGCCAAGCCGAGGTCAAAAGGTTGCTTGTCGAACTTGATGATATTGAGCAGCGGGAAAAAAATACGAGAGCGAAACTTGCTGTTGAAGAACGTGCTCTGGATATTGCACGTGTAGAGCTGGAACGGCGCCGCAAGCTTGCTGCAAAAAAAGTTATTTCAGCCAGTGAATTGGATTTGGAAGAAAAGACCTGGCTGAGTCAGAAAAACTCAGTGCAAGAGCTACGGAATCAACTTGCATTGTTGCCGACGAATCGAAAGCAAGTTCAGGCAGAACTCACGAAAGCCTATTCTTTGGTGACGGACAAGCAGCTTGATTTAGAAAAAACGGAAATTCGAGCGCCGTTTGACGCTCGCGTTCGGTCGTCTGATGTCGAGCTCGGTCAGGCCGTCAATCCTGGAGAAGTGTTGGCACTCTTAGATTCGATTGGGGTCGCAGAAGTGTTGGCGGAGTTTCCTATCAATATATTTCGAAGGACAATACCCGTTGGAGCAAATCCGCTCTCCAAAGGTTTTGAGAAAGTGGTGATGCGCGTCTTTCAGGATACTCACGCGCTGGTGACTTTTGAGATGGGAGACCGGCACGTTGCCTGGAATGGTCGGGTTGTACGCATCAGTGACGAGATCAATCCTTCCGCAAGGACCCTCGGCGTGTATGTGGCGGTGGAGAATCCATATAAAGGTGCCAAACCGGGAATACGTCCTCCGCTTATTCGTAACATGTTCTGCAAAGTTGAATTGCGTGGTGCACCGCGACCGGGCTCGCTCGTGATTCCGCGCTCAGCGGTTCGTCAGGGAGTCGTGAATGTCGTGACGCCGGAGAATCGTCTTGAGCGGCGTACAGTTACCATAGATTTTACAATGGATGATCTTGTCGTGATTGGTTCGGGTATTGAAGTCGGTGATCAGGTGATCATTTCTGATTTGCCCTATGCCATTGATGGTATGCGTGTTGACCCGGTTTTCGATGAAAGCGCACAGCAACGAATGCTCGATCAAGCTGAAGGCCGGGGAGCCGAAGCACAGGAGGAACCATCATGAAGACGACCATTCGTTGGTTTGCCGGGCATCCAACGGGAGCGAATCTCTTGATGCTCCTCTTCCTGTTTTTGGGAGTACTTGGTACTCCGCAACTCCTCCGCGAAACCTTTCCTGACTATGCAGCAACGGAAGTTCAAGTGCAGGTGCTCTGGCCTGGAGCATCGGCTGAAGATGTAGAAGACGCCATTTGTCGACGCATTGAAGACGCTGTCGAAGCGGTCGTCGGTGTAAAAGAGGTACGCTCCGAAGCACGGGAAGGTGTCGGTATTGTAACCATCGAAATGCGTGATGGCCGCAACTTTGTGACCTTCTTGAATGAAGTCAAAACCGAAGTTGATGCCATTGATGATTTTCCCGAAGATGCAGAACCGCCTGTTGTGCGTGAATTAGGGAAAACCGATATGGTCGTGTCCGTTGCTATTACAGGTCCTATGAGCGAGGTCGACCTCAAAGCATATGCTGAAGAATTCAAAGATCGAATGAAACGCCTGCCAGATATCTCGGAAATTGAGATCCTGGGTTTTTCCGATCATCAAATACGCATTACTCTTCCCGCTTTGAGTCTCAAGCAACACGGATTGTCCATTCAGGATGTCGCTCAGGCCGTTGCCGGACAGAGTGTGGATATGCCTGCCGGTGTCGTGGAAACCGCTGATGAAAATGTCATGTTGCGGTTTACCGAGTTACGCCGAACAGTTCCTGAATATGAAAATCTTGTCGTCGTTTCGTCAGCGAGTGGGGCACAAGTCAGACTAGCAGATATCGGACATGTTGTTGAACGCTTTGAAGACGATGAGGATGCTATTATTTTTAATGGGCATCGCGCCGCGTTATTGCAAATCAACAAAACCGATGAACAGGATGCGTTGCGTATTCTGGACACAGTGAAGACGTTCCTGGAACACGAACGGAAGGTTGCTCCAGCGGGGATGACGTTTACCTTGACGCGTAATGTTTCCAAAATTGTGTCTGATCGTCTTTCCATGCTGATAAAAAACGGTATTCAGGGACTCATTCTTGTCTTTCTCGTCATGTGGCTTTTCTTTTCCTTTCGATTTTCTTTTTGGGTCGCCATGGGATTACCGGTGTCATTTGCCGGTGCGCTTTTTATCATGAGTCAGATCGGCTTTACGCTCAATATGCTCACGATGGTCGGGCTATTGCTGGCTTTAGGACTCATTATGGATGACGCCATTGTTTTGGCTGAGAATATTGCAGCGCATCTTGCCAAGGGGAAAAAAGCTCTTGAAGCGGCAATCGACGGAACCATTGAAGTGGCCCCCGGGGTCTTTGCGTCTTTTGTTACTACCCTGTCTGTTTTTGGGAGTTTGGCGCTTTTTGCAGCCGGCGATATTGGTAAAGTGCTTTGGGTTATGCCGGTGGTGCTTATACTGACATTGTCGGTCAGCTTGGTGGAAGCGTATTGTATTTTGCCGAATCACCTCGCCCATTCACTGCGTGGCCATGAACAAGCCTCGCCAAACCGTTTCCGCCGTACCTTTAATGTCGTATTCGAGCGATGTGTTGATGTTGTCGTAAAACGCGGAGTAACGAGCTGCGTGCGACATCGGTATCTGTTTTTGGGTGTAGTCATAGGAGCGCTTCTCATTTCCATATCACTCCTTGCATCGGGAACCGTGAAAACTTCTGCATTTCCCGATATTGATGGTGATGTGCTTGAAGCCAAGCTTCTCATGCCACAAGGAACACCACTTGAAAGAACAAAATCCGTCGTAGGTCGGTTGGTTGCCGGCCTGCAATCTGTCAATACTGAATTGACACCGCAGCAACCTGACGGACGAAGCCTCGTTGAAAATATCAATATTCGCTACGGGTTCAACAGCGATGCGAAAGAAGATGGGACGTATCTCGCAACAATCACGGCTGATTTACTTTCGGCCGAAGAGCGTACCGTCACAGTTGATGAGGTTCGTACGGCGTGGCGTCATGCTGTTGGTGAATTACCTGATATTACAAGTCTTGTTTTTACGGAGCCTGCTATTGGACCGGCAGGGAGAGCATTCGAAATCCGGTTGATAGGATATGACCTGAACGAACTCGATGCGGCCTCCTTTGAGCTGCAAGATGGTTTGAATCGGTTTAAAGGTGTGCTCGATGTCCAGGACGATCTTCGGCCTGGCATGAAGGAATGGCGCCTCACCATCAAACCGGAAGCACGTTCACTCGGATTTGAAGCCATTGATATTGCTCGGCAAATTCGCACCGCATTTCATGGAATGACTGCTGATGAAATTCAGATTGGGGGCGAATCGTATGAAATCGACGTTCGTCTTGCTCTTTCTGACCGCGATTCCTTGGGAGACATTGATATCTTTACCTTGTCCGGCAAAGACGGAGCACAGATCCCTTTGAGGAGTCTTACCGATATCGAAGAAGGCCGGGGATGGTCGCGCATTTCTCGTATTAATGGCCTGCGGGCAGTTACGGTTATCGGGGATGTGGACACACGTATTGCCAATGCCAATCAGATTATGAAGGAAATCAAAGCACGAGTTCTGCCTGAAATTTTATCCCGACATCCCGGGGTGGAATTTGATCTTGAAGGCCAAGAGGCATCAGGAAACGAAACTGGTCGATCTATGTTGCTCGCTTTGGTCAGTGGCTTGTTTGGAGTCTTCTTGCTCCTGTCGCTGCAGTTCCGCAGTTATCTTGAGCCACTGGCCGTCATGGTGATTATTCCGTTGACATTGATCGGGGTAATCTGGGGACATTTCTTCTTGGGCTATGATCTTTCCATGGTGTCCATTATGGGGTTTGTCTCTTTAACCGGCATTGTCGTCAACGATTCCATCTTGTTGGTGGAGTTTCTTCGTTTCGGTGTGGAAAAAGGGTTGTCCGTAACAGACGCGGCAATTGATGCCAGTCGCCAACGGTTTCGCGCCGTTTTATTGACGTCATTGACGACATTAGCCGGTATGTTTCCGCTCCTTCTCGAAAGAAGCATTCAGGCGCAGGTTCTTATCCCACTCGTCATCAGCATTGTTTTTGGATTGATGACATCGACAGTCCTTGTCTTATTCTTGGTGCCATCGCTCTACGCAATATTCAATGACTTTCACCTGACACGCTCATCGTAAGATCACGACGGAAAGAGGAGGTGCTCAGGGGGCATCGATACAAAGTTCAGGGAGGGGCATAGAGCGGTGGTAAGAACAATCAGGCTTGTGAGGAGTACTGAATAGACAATGCCAGGGAAGAAGTTCTTCCCTGGCATTGATGGATGATAGTCATAGTTTTTGTGGTGATTGCCATCGTTTATTGACGACTATGCTTCGGGGGCGGTCTCGTGAAATACCGTTCGACGAACTCGTCAATAACCACATCGGGCTTTTCAGCATCAATGACCTCTTCACCGAAGTGGCGAACGTATTGGCTATCGGTGGGATACGGCCAAAGATAAATGATACGGTTGAATTTCTCCGAAAGCAGAGGAACGAGTTCGTGGGAGAACGAATCCCGAATGACGACGGCTTTCGGCAGGGTTGGATCCCCCGTTTCCATAGCGATAGGAGGCTGAAAGAAGCGCGGATGGGTGTAATCAACCGGTACTTCCCGAGCTTTTCGGCCAGCTTTGGGGGTGAATGTAATTTTATCTTCGGTATAGTGGTCACCCATTGCCAACATATATCCCAATCCACCGAGTAAACCGGGACGAACATCAATATTATAGTCGTCGAGGGTCGTTGGTTTGAGATTGGGGAACCATTTGGCCAACGCATTGATAATAACGGTATAGCCTGCATGGGCTCCGTAGGTTGTCCAGTGGTTGTCCGTGCGATAATAGGTGAGATGGTCTTTGGTGGCTTTGGCCAGTGCATCTCTGAGATCGACGACTTCGATACCGACATTGCGAAGTGCTGTAATGAGCTGATCTGCTTTCGAGAAGTCATGCACCCGGTTGAGTTCATCCGGAAGTTGGTCCGCATAGACCGTGTGCTTATTCGGTGGCATCACCACCAGGTAGTGAATACCTTTGGCCGCAAGCATATCTCGACGGCGTGTGAATTCTTTGACCCAAAAATCCAGGTCATGTTGGGTGTATGGGGTGACGGTTCGGTAATCGGTGACAACATTAAGCTCGTGATTTTCCTGCGACAGGAAGAGCCAGTTGTTTTTCCCCGCCATGACGGAATCGTATTGCGTGGACGAGTCGAGCGCGAGAATATTGAACATATTCTGCCAGCGTACCAGTACTTCACGAAATGCGAAGTTCTTTTCCAACCACCCGCGACGGAGTTTCGTGAACACGGAAGATAACCATGCCACATCACATCGAAATTCAGGCAATGGTGGTGGTGAACTCTCCATAATCGGTACACTTGGAGCGAGCTTGAACACCGAACCAACGATGGGCGTGCACAGAAACGCAATAAAGATAATCGATGAAAGAAGGGCAATGCCCTTTCGCACAATGTTCGAACGGTGACTTGTCACATTGGCCTCTAAAACTGAAAATAAATGAACGGGTTGTGGGTTCCGCTTGCCAGGGACATAACGCAGAGAACGAAGACCGCAGGCAACAGCAGAATGCTGACAACAGACTCGATGCCGTCGTCAATGGCGATAGATCCGTGTTTATGATGCGTGACGATACGTTCTCTCCAATTCCGGATAAGAGGAACAATGGGCATGGAGCCGATAATTCCGGCAGCAATGACGGCGATGACTTTCGGGTTGAGGTACAGGCCGACATGCCATTCCACCCCGGAACCCTGCGCAAAACCGAACAGAGCGGAAACATATGCCAAGGACATATCGAGCGTTTCCGCACGGAAAAAGACCCACGCAACCATGACAGTCAACAGCGTATAGCAGTGGCCTACAATTGATGGAGCGCGATCCATCATACGGCCGAAAGGTGTCCGTTCGAGAACGAGAAACAGGCCATGAAACAATCCCCAGATGATGAAGTTCCAGCTGGCGCCATGCCACAGACCGCACAGAAAGAAGACCGTGACAAGGTTGAAGTACACACGCCAGGGAGCCACCCGACTGCCACCCATGGGAATATACAGATAGTCCCGGAACCACGTGGATAAGGAAATATGCCACCGGCGCCAGAACTCTCGAATTGATTTCGAGATATACGGATAGTTAAAGTTTTCAAGGAATTTGAAGCCGAACATGTTTGCCAAACCAATAGCCATGTCCGAGTATCCGGAGAAGTCGAAATAAATTTGGATGGTGTAGCAGATAATCCCAAGCCAGGCGACCGGCGTTGTGAGTTGATCTGGTGGAATGGCGAATATTTTATCGGCAGGCAGGGCAACAACGTTGGCAACAAGTACTTTTTTGCCAAGTCCGACGATGAATCGGTTAATACCTTTTGAAAAGCGTTCGATAGAAACGATGCGGTACGTGAGTTGCTCGGCCACGTCTTTGTATCGTACGATCGGACCCGCCACGAGCTGTGGGAACAGCGCGATGTACAATGCCGTATTCGTGAACGATGTCTGTGCCGACGTCTGCTTACGGTAAATATCCAGAATGTACGATACGCAGTGGAAGGTGAAGAAGGACACCCCGATAGGAAGGTGCACATGGCCGATATCGATAGGAGCAATTCCCATCGCATCAAGGCCGAGGTTGAGGTTGTCCACGATAAAATTGGTGTATTTGAACACAATGAGCAAACTGATATTAAAGATAATACACAGTGTGATAGGCAATCGTGATTTGCCTAATGCTCGAGTTCTATCCACCCAAAGAGCGAAAAAGTAGTTGATTACAATCGAGCCGATCATAACCAACACATAACCGCCTTCGCCCCAAGCGTAGAAAAATAAACTGGCAATGATGAGAATGACATTGCGAAGGGTGCCGTATTTGACCAGGGGAAAATAGATGGCCATGACGATCGGCAAAAAGAAAAACAGGAAAGCCGCCGAGCTAAATACCATGCCGAAATTCCGTATGCTGTGGGTTTTGCCCCGGCGCGAGCGCTTTTCAATGGGGCGGGTTTTCAGTAGGGAATCATGATGTGAACCACGTGGGACGGCTGCCCATGCATCCGTAACCCGTAGGAGGGTTCCGTGCATACGCCAACCGGGACGTTTTTACAACTCTTGATGAAGCACTGAGGAAATGACAGACTAAATGCTGGAAATTAATACGGAAAAATTGGACTGCAAAAAAGACGATGTGTCTCGCCTCAAGCGACTTTTGACCGAGCTTGGCTCAGAAAGGGTCTGGAGGCCGGTTTTTATTGAAGGCAAGCAGGTATGCCGAGGACAAGGTTTTGATGAGGATGGCCCTCAGCATGCGTTAAAACACATTGACTTCAACAACAAGACGGTCATCGATTTTGGGTGTAATGTGGGACACTATGCGTTTTGGGCGGCTGGAAAAGGAGCACAAGCCTGCTTTGGTGTCGATGTCGATGCTGATGTCATTGAAGCAGCACGTTTGATGGCATATGTGCTTGGCATGCAACACGTTGACTTTGACGTGATCAACTTTTTGGAAAACCCTTTACCAACCCAATATGATGTTGGATTGCTCGTGGATTTCATCGGGAAAGCCACGATTGCAAAAGGTCGACTTCCAGCCGTTGTGCGTGCTGTGGACCAAGCGGTGACGAAAGAAGCCATTGTCACGGTGAGGCCACGTTATCACCTGCAAGATGATCTTGCGCGCTCTGAAGAAGAGATTGCTGATCTTCAGTTGGCTCCCTTTGTTCATGATGGTTGGTTCGACCTGGTGGCTTGCCTTAAAGCGTGGATGCCGGGGTGGCATTTCGATATGGCCACACAGAGTGATAGGTTGAATAGAAAATTTAAATACAGCCTGTATCTTACACGAATTTGAAGAAGGAATAGAGTTGTATGGATATGATGCAAACCCGGTGTGAAATTCCCGCGCCGGGAAGTCTTCTTGTGTCAATGGACGCTGTCAGTGTTCATCGTGGTGGTCGGGCACTTGTTTCCGGAGTAAATTTTGTGTTGCGTGCGGGGGAGCATTGGGCCGTGACGGGAGAAAACGGCTCAGGAAAAAGTACTTTCTTACGACTCGTGCGCGGTGATCTCTGGCCAGATCAGGGTGCCACCGGCGGGACACGACATTTTTACGTTGATGGACAACCAAGTCACTCACCTGTCGGCATGCGTCATCGCGTCGGTTTGGCCGGAGCGGATTTGCGTGATTATTACCGGCATCGTGAATGGAATATGTCGGTGACCTCTGCCGTCGCATCGGGTCTCAGTGATGCGCCACGCTATTACGGACCATGGAACGCTTCCGTGGAAGAACGTGTGCATCGCGCATTGACCAGAGTCGGCATGGAGGCGTTCGCCCAAACCGGTCTCGAGATTCTTTCTCAGGGAGAACTTGTCAAAGTCCTTTTGGCGAGAGCCCTCGTGACAGACCCGATTGTTCTCATTTTAGATGAGGTGGATGACGGGTTGGATGAGATGTCGAGACGTGATGTATTGCGAGTCGTCGAGATGTTGGCGCAGGGTGGAACGACGATTTTGGCTGTAAGTCATCATCGGGAATCCAGACCTGATTTTTTACACCGAGAGATTCGTTTTGAAATGGGAAAGGTGGCGTTTTGTGGAGACGTGCCGCAAGGCACACATGGCGGCTCGTCTTCTTTGCCCCTTGCTACTGATGTGACTTGTGAAAATCGAGAAGTGCAGCGGACCGATACACCTCTTATTGTACTGCACAAGGTTCAGGTGCATATTGATGAGCAAGTTATTCTCGAAGATATCGACTGGCAGCTTTTTCCTGAGGAAAATTGGGCCATTCTTGGTCGGAATGGAGCCGGTAAATCCACGTTTTTGAAATTGGTGGCTGGAGAAATTCATGCCGAAGCCAATCCGGAAACTGTTGTATCCCGGTTTGGGTACTCGTCGCTCCCACTCTCGATGTTGCGTCGGCAAATAGGGATGGTCTCATATACTATTCAAGCGGGTTTTGATGATGATGATCCTGCGTTGGCCGTAACAGCGACAGGAGTACGTGGTGACTTGGCATTGCATGTCCGTCCGGATGATCACCACTTTGAAGCGGCGGAGTCATTATTGGATCGGTTGGGCTTGATTCGGTTGGCTGGGTGCCGGATGGGGGAATTATCTCAGGGAGAACGGCGCAAAATTATTTTATGTCGCGCTTTGCTCTCAAGTCCTCGTGTTTTATGTCTTGATGAACCGCTTGGAGGGCTTGATACTTTTTCCAAACGGACATTTCTGGACTTGCTTGAAGCTCTTGATCCTCAACAAACAAATCTTGTTTTCATTTCGCATCACCAGCGAGACTTGCCTGCAACCCTTACACATGCAGTATTTTTGGACCAAGGACGTATTGTAAAGCAAGGACGGTTATAACCAATACTCGGCTTGCGTCTTGTTCATTGCAACAGAGAGCATGTTACGCTTTCTTTGCAGACTGTACTTCTTGATGGTCCAGAAAAGGATCTTGCGAAAAAATTCTTCCTGTCGCATAGTCAAATTTGATGATACCGTATTGCGTATTGTCACGAAATATTTTGACTCCATGTTGTATTGTATCTGTAGACATTAATTGCTCTTGATACCGACAGAGGTATGTACTGTGAAGAATATGAAAATTGGCTGGAAATTGGGGCTTGGGTTTGGTTTTGTTCTGGTTTTGACAAGTGCGCTGGCGATTATCTCGTGGTCGTCTATGCATAAGCTCGTCTCTGTTACCAACTCCGCCGATAATGCCAATACACTTATTGGGAAGATGCTCGAAACACGGCGAGAAGAAAAAAATTACATTATGCGTGGAGAGAGCACTGCTCTCGAAAATTTAAAAAAGAACCTTGCGGCAGTCAAAAAACTCGCAACAGAGGGCCGGCAACAGGCGTCGATTCCTGAGATCGTCAAATATTATGAGACGGCACTGTCGGAAGCTGATCGTTATTTTTCAGCCATAACAGATTATGCAACGGCTGTGTCCAAAGCCAATGATCAAGCGCAGGTTTGGCGAGACGTCAATACCGAGACCGTGGCCGTGGTCAAATATATTCTTGATACGCTGATTGCTCCGGCCAAACAAAGTGCATTCGACCTGGGAGATATCTCTGGGCTTAATATGTGGAGCGTGCGTGCGATTGCTGTCGATGAACTGGTGATGCAACGATTCTTGTATCTTCGCATCAATGCCATTTATTACATCCTCAAGAAAAATGAAAAATCCTGGACGGATTTTCAGAATGCCCAAAAGACCATGCAGGAAGGACTTGCGCTTTGGCGGGAAGGCATTGTGGGAAATACTGAATTGGAAGATGCAACGGGCCGATTGGAGCGTGCGCTTGCCCTGTATGTTGCTGCAGGTAAAAAGTATTTCGATGCGGCGTCTGAGCAACGCACAGCCGAAGCCCATATGATTCAGAGTGCGAGAGCAATCCAAAGTGCAGCCAATGGTGTTCGAGAACTGGAAAAGCAGTCTCTGGCCAACCAAGTAAGTTTTCAGGAGAAATTGCTTCTTATCGGGACGAGCGTAGCGCTCCTCGTCGGCATTTTTTCAGCCGTTTTTATTACCATTGGTGTCGTTGGCCCGATTCGTAAAGTGATTGATGCAGCGAAGAAACTTGCTGTCGGTGATCTTGACCAGCATATTACGACTGATCGAAAGGATGAAGTTGGCGAATTACAAACAGCAATGAGTGCTCTGGTGACTACTGAACGTGCTATGGCCGAGGCGGCGTCATCGCTTTCGGTCGGCGACCTTGGAGTTCAAATCAAGAAACGATCAGAGAGTGATGTCTTGGCTTCGGCACTCATCGGTCTCGTGAACGCGGAGTGTGAGGTCGCGAACGTCGCAGAAGAGTTGGCTGAGGGGAATTTGCAAGTTTCCGTCAACATGCGTTCTTCAAAAGATCGTTTGATGGGAGCGATGGCGGAAATGGTCAGTCGTCTTTCCGATATTGTTGGTGATGTCATAGAAGGTGCTGAAAATGTTTCCGGAGGGAGTTCTCAGCTCAGTTCGACCTCTCAATCGTTGTCCCAGGGGGCAACTGAGCAGGCCGCCAGTGTGGAAGAATCCTCTTCGTCCATGGAAGAAATGGCGGCCGGTATCAGCCAAAATGCGGATAATGCACGGAAAACGGAATCTATAGCTATCAAGGCTGCAGAGGATGCCATGGAATCCGGCAAGGCCGTGCGCGAGACTGTGGCAGCAATGAAAGATATTGCCGAACGTATTTCAATCATTGAAGAGATTGCCAGACAGACGGATTTACTTGCATTGAATGCCGCGATTGAGGCCGCTCGGGCCGGTGACCAAGGCAAAGGTTTTGCCGTGGTTGCTTCGGAAGTTCGAAAACTCGCCGAACGTTCTCAAACGGCTGCGGGACAAATCAATGATTTGTCCGGGTCAAGTTTATCGGTTGCTGAACGAGCCGGGCAGCTTCTCGATAAGCTCGTTCCCGATATCCAAAATACAGCTCAACTTGTTCAAGAAATTGCTGCATCGAGTATTGAGCAAAGTTCCGGTGCAGACCAGATCAATAAGGCTCTCCAGCAACTTGATCAGGTCGTCCAGCAAAATGCGGCCGCCGCTGAACAAATGTCGTCTACGTCCGAAGAGCTTTCGGCGCAGGCCAGGCAGCTGCAAAGTGCAATTTCGTTTTTTCAAGTGAAACGTCAGGCACGACAAGCTCCAACACCGCAAAAAATTCAACGAAGCGTCGAGCTTCCTGTACATCAAGAAGAGTTACCATCCATGGATGATAACAATGATGAAAACGGAGAGTTTGAGCGTTTTTAATAATTCATATTGAAAGCTTGACGTAAATGAGGTTGAATACTCTCCACACTGAAACACAGCGTCTTCTTTACAATGATTGAGAACACACAGGGTGTACTATGAATATTGAATTTGAGGGTGACTTGACAGTGGAGCGAGCGGCCGACATCAAACAACAACTCCTTGATGCCCTTTCCACCGGGGAATCTGTGGAACTTGGATTTTCCAAAGCAGCTGATGCTGATCTGACCTTCTTTCAACTTCTACATGCAGCGAAAAAATCTTTTGCTGCCAGGCAACAGCCTCTTATCTTGAAGAAAGATTTGCCTGAGCATCTCGCGTTTAAAGCTCAGGTGTCCGGAATGGAAGAAATTATTGTTGTTGGCGTGGATGCCAACAGCTCCCGATAAGCAACTCCATAGAGGGTATTGCGAGGGTGTATGTCTGATCTGGATGCAGCAGCCAAGACATTTATTGATGAAGCCTATGAGCAGTTGGCAGATCTTGAAGAATCACTGCTCGAGTTGGAGGAGAACCCTGAAGACCTTGAACGTGTGGCGCGTGCATTTCGCGCGATGCATACCATCAAGGGGTCGGGGGCAATGTTTGGTTTCGAGGAAATTGCCAGATTTACCCATGATATTGAAACGGTATACGACCGTGTTCGCAATGGGGAACTGCCCGTCACGACCGAACTTCTCACGTTGACATTGACGGCAAAGGATCATTTGCACAGCCTGCTCAGCGACGATCCAAGCGGCTCTGAGCACAATAAAACGAAATCCGATGCCATTATTGTATCGTTTCAAAAATTCTTAGCCCACGATGAGGAGCCGCACCCTGAGGAAAAGCGGCAGAAGGCACCAGCTCCGGGATCTGGTGAAGTGGATCAGTCTTCAGGTGATCCGGAAATATATTGGATTCGTTATACTCCACACATTGATGAGTATCTTACAGGAACACGTCCGCTGGGATTACTGCAAGAAATTGAAGAACTTGGAGTCTCGTCTGGACTGCCCCATGTAGACGCGATCCCTTCCTTGGAGGAAATTCGTCCAGACGGTGTCTATATTTACTGGGATATCCTTCTGGCGACGAAGACCGGTCGTAATCCCTTGGAAGATGTTTTTCTCTTTGTAGACGATCCCAATCAGGTTCGTATTCAACTCGTTGGGCCGGGCATGCTGCGGAAAACCGACCTGCATGAAATCGGAAGTTTGTGTATAAGCTTGGATGACTGTGATGACGCAACTATTTTGGCTTCATTGCGCAAAGCCTACACAGTAAAACAACAAAAAATATCCGAAGCAAAAAGCAAGTGGGGAAAAAAACAAGACTCCGGCAACACGGTGGACACACCGAAACTTGCAGGTGCATCCGGTGGAAGTTCTTCGAGCATTCGAGTGGATTCATTTCGATTGGATAAATTGATCAATATGGTCGGTGAGATGGTTATTATTCAGTCTCGTCTGGCTTTGATTGCTCGCAATGTTCATAATCCGGTTCTAAGTCAAATATCTGAAGATTTAGAGCGTTTGACAGATGAGATGCGGGATAACGCGTTGTCTATTCGCATGTTGCCGATTGGAACGGCATTTTCCGCATTTCGACGCCTTGTGCGCGATCTTGCCGGCAGTTTGGGAAAGAATGTTGAGTTGGTGACAGTTGGTGGCGAAACCGAGCTGGATAAAACCGTCATTGATCGTCTTAAAGACCCTCTCATGCATATTCTACGCAACAGTATCGACCACGGTCTTGAAGATCCGGCGAGTCGGGAAGCTGTTGGAAAGCCGACAAAAGGAACCATTCGCCTCAAAGCCTCGCATTCAAGCGGTGACGTTCTCCTCACGGTTGAAGACGATGGCCGTGGTATTGATCCGACCCAAATTATGAATAAGGCTGTCGAACGTGGACTTGTTGATCCAAGTGAGGAGCTCAGCACAAAAGAAATTTATTCGCTTTTGTTCCTCCCCGGATTTTCCACAGCGGAAAAAGTTTCTGACGTATCCGGGCGCGGGGTGGGGATGGACGTTGTCAAGAAAAGTATCGACAACTTGCGTGGCACTGTAGATATTGACAGTGTTCAGGGGGTAGGGACCACGTTGACCGTCCGTTTACCTCTGACCCTGGCAATTATTGATGGTCTCAATGTTCTTGTTGGCAAAGAATCATACGTCATACCATTGGCCTCTGTGGACTCGTGCCAAGAACGATTTATCTCGTCACCGGAAAACGTCAAAACGTTCGAGACCATTGAATGTATGGGGAAGATGACGCCCTGTATCAGTTTGCGACGCCTGCTGAGTGTTCCTGGAGAACAGCCCGACTATGAGCGTATCATTATTGTTGCTGTTGACGGGAGCTACATCGGGTTGAGCGTCGATTTTGTTGTCGGCAGACAACAAGCGGTTATTAAGAGCCTTGGTGGAGCATACAGCAATCTCGAATTATTTTCCGGTACGACCGTCAATGCAGACGGCGGTATTTCTCTTATTTTGGATGTGGCGCAGCTTGTACGTACCGCCAATCAGCGCCAAGCTCAACTGACTGCTGAAACGGCGATACGCCTTTAAAACGTTTGCCACGCAACGAGGCAATGATGAAAACTCTTGTGGTTGATGATGATTATATTGTTCGTGCCATGTTGTGCGAATTGCTCGCTCCGTATGGAGATTGCGAAGAAAGTCCCAATGGACTTGATGCGCTCAAACGATATAAGCGAGCATATCACGAGGGGACTCCGTATGATCTCATTGTCATGGATGTTTTGATGCCTGAGTTGAGTGGTCGTGAGGTACTGAAGAAAATCAGAAACATGGAGTACAAGCGTGGGGCGGCTATGGTGGACGAGGTGAAAGTCATCATGATTTCCTACCTTGGTGATCCCGAGGATGTCGTCTCATCGTTTCGTTCCGGAGCGACAGCATATATTGTGAAACCCATTGATGCCGGTGTGCTTCATATGCGTATCAAAGAGCTTGGTCTTCCTGGGGGGGAGTGAAGAGAATTGTTTGTCTTTACGCTACATGATGGTGATTGAGCTGGATTGGGAAGGAGAAACGCGGACATGAAGTGTACGGTTTACATGATGACAGCCAGGATAGAAATATGACTGCTCCTCATCCTTTCTCTTTTGATATCGGCTCATTATTGTCGGTGGCCAGGCATGCCGGGCAGGAAATCCTCCGAGTATATCATACCACGTTCGAAGTGCGGCTCAAGGCCGATTTGACTCCCTTGACGAAAGCGGATGAATCCTCCAATGCGATTATCTTAGCAGGGTTATCCGATTTGACTCCGGACATTCCTGTTTTGAGCGAAGAAACCCAACATGCGCCGTATGAAGAGCGCATGGAGTGGGAGACCATGTGGTTGGTGGACCCGCTTGACGGCACCAAAGAGTTCGTCAAAAAAAATGGTGAATTTGCCGTTTGTATTGGCTTGATTGAAAATGGGCGACCCGTACTTGGTGTTATCTATGTGCCGATTTATGATGCTTTATATTATGGTGGCGCACAGCTTGGCGCTTTTGTCAGCACTGGTGGAGGTCCACTTGTTCCTATCGAAGCAGCCAGACATCGACCTCAAGGTCCTTTGGTTGCATTGAAAAGTCGATCACATCCTGATGAGCGGTTAATTGATTTTATGAAACCATATTCGCCAATTCAATGGGTAACAGCTGGAAGTGCCTATAAATTTTGTTTATTGGCGAGCGCCGATGCGCATGTGTATCCACGTCTCAATAAAACGTATGAGTGGGATACTGCGGCCGGACATGCTCTTCTGGAAGGCGCGGGGGCTATCATGACAGATTTGGAAGGGAAACCGTTTCTCTATAATAAACCCAATCTGGAAAATGGTCCGTTTATCGCAAAGGCTCCAATTTTTCCGGATGTCTTTCCGTAAGTTTGCATTAGCGCCAAAGACTGCATAAAGATGCGAATATGGGTAAAATCGTTTTAAAACTGTACGTTACAGGAGGGCAGTCAGCAGTCGAGCAAGCTGCAGACGACCTCCAGAAATATTGTGAACAATCAACCGGACTTCCATGTGATGTGGAAATTGTGGATGCAATGCGCTGGCCACAAAAAGTCGTGGGTGCCCGGGTTCTTGCGTTTCCAACAATCATTCGCGAAGCTCCACTTCCTCTTCGTCGTGTCATCGGCGACATATCCAATCCCACTAAAATTCTTGCTGCACTCGATTTACTCCCTACGCTCGATTGATCCACCGTTGTTTGCTATGAGACATTAAAAGCGACGGATCAAAAAGACGCCCAGAACGATAAGGATAACACCGACAATGCGGCCGAATGAAATCGGTGCGGTTGTGAAGCCCAACAAGCCAAAGTGATCCAGAATTAATGATCCTGTCAGTTGCCCCGCGACGATTAGAGAGAAGAATACCGTCGCTCCGATGCGTGGACCGGCAATAACGGCAATTGTAACATAGAAGGCGCCGATAAGTCCGCCGAGCCAACTCCACCATGGTGCTCCGGAAGCAAGTTGCGACCATGTGGGCCACGCCATACCGGAGGCAAGGGAATAGGCGAGGAGTCCCAATGTTCCAACAGCAAATGAAATGAGAGCAGCAAAAACCATACTGCCCCCGGCGACGCCGAGAATCGAATTGAGACCAATTTGGACGGGGAGAATAATACCAGTTGCTATCGTGATGGCGATGAATTTGATCACAAGAAATTCCTGTGGTTAAGATAAAATCGAATAGGCGGATTGACCGCTTGCAATACGGTCAATCCGCCAAATAATAATATGGGTATGCATTCAATTGAGGGGATATTGCACCGAAATTCATTTTCAGTACAGAGAAAAGGTGTACTGAGGACACGTGAGGCGTTCGTATAAAACGAAACATATGGGTTTTGCCACTATTGCAACGTGATCTTTCTCTCTGGCAAGATATGTATGCTTCATTATGGAGAGAATATAACATGTATTTGAATGATTATATATGAATATTATATGGTTATACAAAGTGTAGTTGTGTCAAGAATGGAATGCATTCAGGCATTACTATCATACTCTCTTTTTCACAAGATAGCGTTGATGATAAGTTTATATTTATTATTTCGAGACAGATTGTGGTGATATGAAACGTATCGTATATTTTTTCTTTGGCATAGTGATCGTTATGGCTATACTTTTCATAGCAAGCCATTTCGAACTTCTCTCGAATAGTCTTCAGAAAAATGCCCTTTGGTTACGCTCGACAATAGGAAATCATGTTGTTCTTGCAGCAGTGATTTACCTCGCGTTGTCGACAGTCTTCTATAATATACCACTACCATTTGCTGCTATATTTAAAACGCTTGCAGGAGTGATTTTTGGAAGTCTTTATGGGACTGTTCTCAATGTCACGGCATCGGCGCTCGCTGCCATGCTCGGGACGTTCGTTGTTCGGCACGTTGTTTTTCGGGATGCTGCATTCTTGCATCATGCGCGACTGAACGGAATTCATCGAGAAATCGACACAAATGGATTTTGGTATGTGTTGGCATGCCGTTTTTTTATGGGAGTACCGTTCTTTTTGGTGAATGTGGCAGCAGGCATGTCGAGAATTCGTATTGTGACATGTGGAGTGGCAACGGCTGTCGGAGTCATTCCCGTTTCATGGCTATATGCTGAGGCTGGGAGCCGGCTTCGGTTTTTTAACACGATTTCAGATTTGGCTTCACCGACGTTTCTCTTTGTTCTGGTGGCGTTGGCTGCTATCTCCGCCCTTTTTCCCGCGGTGTTTCGCAGGATTGCAAAGAAAGAATTCATTTCATCAAACAGCGCATTCCATTCGAAGAAGGAGGACAAATGACATGGTGGGTCTATCTTGCACGCTGTGCCGATGATTGTCTGTACTGCGGTTGCACCACGAGTTTGAAGCGTCGCCTGGCGCAACATAATGGTTTTCTGCCTGGTGGAGCACGCTATACGGCGAGCCGACGACCGGTCTGTTTCGTTGGGGTGCGAAAATGCCAAAATCGGGCAGAGGCCTATCGTTTGGAATACCGCATTAAACGAACAGCAACAAAAAAGAAATTGACGGTGTTAAAAACGTGTTCTGATCATGTGAAGGAACGTAGCGAAGATGCATAGCATGCACCAATCGCTTCCCGCGTCCAGCTTTGGAGGACGCGGGAAGCGATATCGTTGGGTTTACGCATTGTTTTCAGAAGCGGAAATAAGATGGACTTCACGCTGTGGAAAAGGAATGACAATGCCCTCGGTGTGAAATGTTTTATAGATGGTGCAATTCAGTTCATGAAGGAGCCGTCCCCGATCTTGTGGTTTTTTTGCCCAACAGAGGAGTTCGAAGTCGAGTGATGAATCTCCGAAGACACGAAAACGGACACGCGGTTCCGGATTTTGGGCGACAAGATCACTCGAATGCGCGATATTGAGTAGCAAGGACTGCACGTGATCGATATCCGAACCATAAGCCACACCAATTTTTACCCGCACACGATATTGCGGAATGGGCGCACTTTCATTGACGATTTTGACATTCGTGATGACTGAGTTCGGCACCGTAATCATGACATCGTCTCGGGTTTTGATGCGGGTGCTTCGCATGCCAACTTGCATAACTTCTCCACGCTCCCCTTTGTCCAGCACAATGTAGTCACCGGTTCTAAACGGGCGATCGACAAAGATGCTGATGCCGCCGAAAAAGTTTGCCAACATTTCCCGTGCGGCTAAAGCAACAGCCACACCGGCAATCCCGGCCGATGCAAATACCGCTGTGACGGGTAAACCAAAATAGTCGGCTGCGCGATAACACACAAAGAACACGAGTACGAGCGAGATCAGTCGAATGACAAGGCGGATAAGATCGGCATCAATCCCTTGAGGGCGTACTCCCGGAGCATGAAGTGCTGTCCACGTCAGAATATTGCTGGCAATGAGGATGCCCCACACCGCAAAGAAAAAAGTACTTGCTTTTAATGCCATCGTCGTACCAGCAAGGACCGCACCGGTAATGTTGATTTGCTCATCGATGAAATAATTCACACTATAGGCGATAGCCGCTCCGCAAATTGGAAAGAGTAAGCGAATCCACAATGCACGGACGGCCTCTTGTTCCAGTGCATGCCGTGCTCGCGTTGCTTTGAAGATGAGCCAGATGAGCCCAATGCCGACGATGAGGGAGGCGGCAAGACCAGTCCATTGCCATATGGCTTGGTCGTGAAAGCTGTTTTTTGCCCATGGAGGTAAAGCATCAATGAATTTCCTCGGGATCATCCATCCTGGCGAATAAATGTAGTATTCGTATCCGGCCTCGTTTTTCCCTGTAATCTTGGGAAGATGTTTGACTCGGGAATAAAACGTTTCGGCATCGGCAACCGTTTCGGTGGAAAACAGATATTTTCCTTTGTAGGGGCCAGTCTCCATTTTTTCTATCACGATATCCGTTTCCGGAAGGCGCCACATGGTTTCTTTGGCGATACGCATAGCTTTACGATCAGGTATCGTGGCTGGATCAGGCAGAGGAATGCGGTCGAGCACTTCTTTAAGGAGCAGGACGGTCTCATAGCCGACGTCTTCGCGTAGAGATTGGGGGATATCACTGAGATCAAGCGTACGAGCGGCACGTTCGTTATATTCTATGGTTGGGGCGTTTCGATACCCGCTTTCGGAAAATGCTTTCATTGACATTTCAGCATTTTCAAGAAAACTTTCAAACGTAGAACGTGGGCTGGACAAATCGACTGTTTCCAAAGGCGAAGCCGAGAAGGCGCTTGCCATTGGAGGAACACAAAAAAGGAAGATGTAAAACACGAAAACAACACGCCCAATCTTGCGCGAAAACACAAGCACAACTCCTTTTGATAAGTGGTGAGCAGGAATGCGTTTTACTCAGGCTCATTTATCGTGAAACGCCAAGCACAATACCATTCGTCAGGATGTTTATCCGGTGGGCAACCGATGCATTCGGTTTGAATAGCGGGATCAATTGCTTCGGCAAACGTGGTGTACTCTGTTAACCCACCTGATTTACATGGATAATCGTCCAAACCTTTTCGTTTTCTTGCCGACTGCACACGACAGTCTTGCATATACAGAACAAGACTTCTTTCGTTTTCAAATTCAATGCGTTGGATGTTAATACAGCTATAGAGACGAAACTCCAGCGCGCGTTTCAATCCTTCAAGACCAGGCCGTTCTTCAAGACCCAGAAAATGTTTGATCGATACAGCCTCTACGGGGGAAAATTGTGCCCAACATGAGTCATTTGAGCGTTTCGCATCATTCATTCCCCGGGTGAATTCCAATGATTGAAACCAGACTCCATCATTAACCAACCAGTTCTTAGCAATGGTCTCCCTGAGCGCCGTCAAAGTCTGATCATCCATTTCAAGAAGCGGAGTCGGTAAGCCGTCATCCAGTGCAAAACCAAGTGTTTTGGAAAGTCGCTTCATGTGTATCGCGGAGCTGCGCTCCACAACATCAATGAAGAGTTGGCGTGCTTTCTCATGACCATGTTGGTGACTGACCTCGGCAAACCATAGGCCATGATGAATTATCAACCGCTGTATGAGATCCATTATAAACCGGACGTGTTCTTTTTTATCCAATCCCTCGATATTCTCTGCCATGATGTTCACGAGATTCTCCTTGTCTGGGGATGAGTGCGCATTGAGGGGGAATGACTTGGCTGCCCTTGGAAAACGTAAGAAGTATGATCCATTTGCATTGGAAAGCCAACACTCCCATATAGAGTTTTGGTGCTGATTTAAATGAAAGAACATTGAAACAATATGGTATTGAAATAATGATTATTCAAGGGAATCCCCCGTATCGATTTCTGACAAAGCGGCAACGAGTTTCTTGCCAGCGTCTTCTATGTGTACTTTCATGGCGGCCTGCGCTGCATCAATATCGTGTGTTGCAATAGCATGGAGAATTGATTCATGCTCTTCTATCACACGATTATAGCCCCAATTGAATTTTGTTTTTTGCTCCATCCAGTGCCGAACCGGCTGACGTAGCTCGGAATATAATCGCAAGAGTATGCTATTATGGCTGGCGATTGCCACGGCGTTATGAAATGCGAGGTCGGCAGCGATACGTTTTCTTCCGCTTTGTTTCGCTTGAGTGAGCTTGTGGTGCTCCTTTTGTATCGTCGCGATATCGGTTTCGGTTGCCCGTTCGGCTGCAAGCTTGACCATCGTTTGTTCAAGCTCGGATCGTGCTTCAACCAATTCTTGAATCTTCTCATGCCCTATGGTTATGAGAGAAAGTCCAACAGACCGTGACCCCAGTGTGTCCGTCGCGTCGGTCACTACGGTTCCGTGACCAGGACGGACGGAGACTAAGCCTAATAACTCCAGTGCGCCAATTGCCTCGCGAATAGAACTTCGTCCCACTTCGAACTGTTCCATAAGACGTGGTTCGGGGGGGAGTTTATCTCCGGCTTTCAAGTCACCGTTGGCAATCATGGCAAGAAGGTTTTCGATGATTTGATCGGAAAGACGTCGTCGCTGAAGTTTAGGTGGGTTGCATTTCATAATGTGTTTTTTATAAAAGAAGACAGGAGAAGATTCAAACAGAAACAGTGTCGACTCCTTTATTGGTCAGATATCGTTCAATGAATTGCGTTGACAAGAGGAAGAAGACTCAACTACTTTCATCATAACATCTGATGTTATGATGATATGATCACACTATGTTTTAGTGATCATTGAGAAAACGCATCCCCTGGGAAAAGACGACGTTCATCGGGTCTCTTTTAAAATTATTTCACGACGAGGAATTCAACTATGGACAGAACGATAGGATGGATTGGAACCGGTGTCATGGGCGCTTCCATGTGCATGCATCTCATGAAAGCAGGGCATGAGGCCTTTGTTTACAACCGTACCAAATCTAAGGCCGAGGCTCTTCTTAACGAAGGCGCTGTCTGGTGTGAATCACCTGCACAGGTCGCACGAAATGCCGACGTCATCTTTACGATTGTAGGCTACCCATCGGATGTCGAACAGACCATTCTAGGGACAGATGGCGTCTTGCAGCATGCTGATGCCAGTAAAATCATTGTGGATATGACGACATCAGAGCCAGCACTGGCGGAGCGTATCTTTCAGGAAGCCGCTCGCAAAGGCGTGGAAGCATTGGATGCTCCTGTTTCCGGTGGTGACGTCGGAGCGCGTGAAGCAAAGTTGGCTATCATGGTTGGAGGAGAGCGAGAAACGTTTGACAAAGTGAAAGACCTTTTGGATGTGATGGGTACCAACGTCCAATACAGAGGAAAAGCGGGGAGCGGGCAGCACACCAAAATGTGCAATCAGATCCTTATCGCCGGAACCATGATCGGAGTGGTTGAATCCTTGTTTTATGCATACAAATCGGGCATGGATTTGAATGAGGTTATCGATGTTATAGGGACAGGGGCCGCATCGTCTGTCTGTATCAATGTACTTGGTCGTCGGATAGCCAATGGAGACTTTGATCCCGGTTTTTTCATCAAGCATTTCGTCAAGGATATGGGAATTGCATTGGCAGAGGCAAAGCGGATGCAATTCGCCCTCCCTGGCTTGGCTCTTGCGCATCAATTCTATGTTTCGGCTATGGCCCTGGGCTATGAAGATCTTGGAACACAAGGGCTCTATAAAGTTTTTGAAAAAATGAATGGCGAATAGTTGAATGGAGAGGGAAAGGCTCCTCACTCTGCACAGAGCGCCGTCTCCCATCAGAATGTAGGTGCGCCTACTCCTCGAAAGAAGGGGGATCGTTTTCCATATTGGGTGAGAGAAAAGCGGGACATGTGTTATTCGACGCATGTCCTTTTTCGTATTCCATTTGTCGTGTGAGAGTGCCACCCTGTAACGCAAGCAACCTGTACCTCGTGTTGTTCCTATAGAAATCAACCATCGTACGAACGAAAACCCAAGGATAGTGCTCTGCCATGCATGGACCGCAGCCCACTTCAAAACATCCAATGGAAGGATTTCCACAGGTCAGTTTCATCAAGAATTATTGTAGCAATCCCAACGTCATTATTGGTGACTATACGTACTATGATGACCCGAATGGACCAGAACGATTTTTTGAAAATATTTTGTATCATTTTGATTTTATAGGCGATAAACTTATTATCGGGAAGTATTGCGCCATTGCGAGGAAAACCACGTTTATCATGAATGGAGGAAGTCATGGACTTGGTGCTTTTTCAACCTACCCATTTTTTATTTTTGGCTCCGGATGGGAGGAAGGGGTTCCTGAGAAGCATCTTTTTCCCGACGTGCAAGATACCGTTATTGGGAACGATGTTTGGTTAGGGTATAATGCCACGATTATGCCAGGAGTTCACCTCGGTCATGGGTGCGTTGTTGGAGCGCAATCCGTTGTCACGAAAGACTTTTCTCCATACAGCATTGTTGCTGGCAACCCTGCAAAGTTGATACGTCCTCGATTTCAAAATGATGTTGTTGACGCTCTGCTGCAAATTTCCTGGTGGAACTGGAGCCCCGAAAAAGTCACACGAAATTTGAAAGCTATTGTTGGATGTGATCTCGATGCGCTTGTGAACGCACAGTGAGGCGATGATTGAAACCTAACGAAGGTTACGTATCAAAACGATATGGAGAGGGAAAAGGAGAACACGAGTGAAGATACATAAACCATGGAATCTGTTTCTGTTGATTGGTTGGGTGGTGTGTATGACAGCACCGGCTTGGGCTGGCGCACAGTTTACGGAAAAAGGCAGACAGCGTTTTTTCGATCGCTTTGAAGCAAACTGCGTTGTGCAAGAAAAGACTCTTGAAACGCCACGTGCTGACGACATTGCCGCGTTTTGTTCGTGTGTCAGGCAGCGATTGTCCAAAGAAATGACGCAAGAAGAGATCATGGGCATGATTCATGGTGGAGGGCAGCAGGAATCGGTTGGAGAAAAACGGGCAGCTGCAGAAAAAGCCTGCCAATAAGGTTTGAGAGCAAACGGCGACAGGTTTTTTCAGTCTGTCGCCGTTGCTCGTCTATGCTTTAAAGATTCGGTGGAGCCTTTCGCAACCGCCACCGATATTTCAGTCCACAATGACGCCGGCGTATCCCACGACTCGGCTCGTGTCGCCATTGACTTGCCCAGAATTGGAGTAAGAGACGATGGTCGCCTGTTGGGCACCCAATTTGATTGCTGCTGCTAAACCAAGGGTCATGGGGAGCACTCCACACATGGTGATGCCGTTTTCTCGTACCGTATTGTAGAGTCGGTCTGGTCGTAACTCGACAATGGCTTGGAGTGCCATGCTATCGAGTGTTTTGGCATCTTCA
The DNA here is from genome assembly GCF_000429305.1 of Desulfovibrio inopinatus DSM 10711. Taxonomy (NCBI): domain Bacteria; kingdom Pseudomonadati; phylum Thermodesulfobacteriota; class Desulfovibrionia; order Desulfovibrionales; family Desulfovibrionaceae; genus Desulfovibrio; species Desulfovibrio inopinatus. The sequence continues at coordinate 121,611 of NZ_AUBP01000011.1, read as the reverse complement.
GCGCTGATATAGTGGCTCATGTCCGAACTGACCAGAATAGAAACTGGTGCAGGGGACGCCGATATAGCTTGTGCTAGCCCATGGGCGGCGTTGGCCAGGTCGTGCGGATTAGTCTGCGATACGGCGATCGGGACGATGGTTGTTTTCGGATTTTTGGCCACGAGAAACGGAAGCATGACTTCCAGTGAATGTTCACGAGCGTGCGCCAGATTATCAGCTTGGAACCCCGTATTTGTTGCAATAATAGCCTGCGCTAAGGCGCTGTCCACGGGGACATTGTGTCCGGGGAAAAGCCAGGAATCTTCAGTCCAGACCGCAAGGCGATCTCCAAGCCCGGTATGGTTGGGGCCGAGAAGAATAACCGTATCGGCCAAGTTCGCTTTGCCTATGGTTGCCCCGGCAACGGCACCGGAAAAAACATAGCCGGCATGCGGTGCCATGGCGAGAAGTGTCCGTCGTTCTGATGGTGTTTCCGCCGCGCTGATATACTGTCCAACCTGAGCCATAAGCTCTGTTGGGGTGCCGGGATAGAATTGGCCGGCTACGACAGCTTGACGATTCATAGTTCAAACCCTCCGAGTGGCGGATAGAGTGCGGAGCACGATACAATATCCGCACAAACAGTTTTTTCACACTGTTTATACGAATACCGGAGGAGCATGGCAAGCCATGCTCCTAAATTTTTATTTTACATATCCGGGTTGGTCAATTCTACGGCTTGACGTTCAAGTTTTCGGGTTTTTAATTCTGTGGCAGCCATTTTTCCATACAGGCTGTCGGGCATGGTATCGCGCATATCTTCAAGAATCTTCTTCCATTCATCCGTATTGCCCATACTCCGATAGATATTTGCCTGACGGAAGCGATTGGCGGCCCAATCCGCATCACCTTTTGTCGTCAACTTAGCGTAATCATTGCTTCTATCCAAAGCTTCAGAATAATTGCCGAGAACCTGATTGGAGTAGATAAGAATATTGAGGGTATTTTTGATCTTCTCTTTTCCGCCCATCGTTTCATCGAACAAGGAAAGGGCTTCCTGCCCATAGACGCGGGCTTTGGACGGATCGTTCGCATCCAAGGCATATTTCGCTTGGAAATACATGGCTTCCGCTTTCCAGGCCGGGTCAAGCCGAGGATCGGCAGCTAACTTCGACCACAAAACACGGCTTCTGCGTTCATCGCCCAGATTCTCCAATGCAACGGCCATGGCATACTGTGTCCGACGGCGCAGGTCCGTGTCCATCTTCCAATCTTGCACTTTGGAAGCCAATTGCAGAATATCGTTCCAGGATTGGCTTTCCATGTAAATCGAGAGCAAGAGCGATAACGCCATCTCACCACTTGGGGTCTGGTCATGTTTGATATAGGGCACAGCCAGTTTCAAGGCTTCACGGGGATTGCCAAGGCGCAGATAGCTCAATGCCACAGCAAGAACCGATTTCGGGAGAAGAGCATCCGGATTTTTACTCAAGAAGGGATTGTCTTCCCAGAGAAGCAAGACACGTCGGTAGTTGCCGTCTTGCATAATCCGGCTGATCATTCTGTCGAAGGCTTGAGCGCCGACTTCGCGGGCACGCCCTGTTAAATCACTATCCGGGAACTTACGCAGGAAATAGTCAACGGCTTCCATGCTGTCCTGATCGCGATCACGGTAGAGATACCACATGGCGAGCTTGAGTTGAGCAAGTGGAGCAAGTGGGCTTTTTGAATGCTTTTCAACGATTTCTTTATAGATTTTTTCCGGGCTCGTATCCTGAGGAAGAGAGAAGGCACTGAACATGTCTTCAATAGACGGTTGATCAAAAACTCCCTCTTCAGCCAAACGCATTTTGGAAATAAGCCCACCTTCGGAATCGGGGTAATCGTGAATGACAAGATCGTAAAAATCACGTGCAGCGACTTTACGGCCAAGCAAAGAATAGAGATCACCAAGACGGGCGAGCACAATATCAATACCTTCTGCTTTGGGATCGATATTGTAATAGGTGAGATAGTTTTCTTTTGCTGAGTCAAAATTTCCGAGTTTGTAATCTATATCGCCGCTAACGCGGAGCAGCGGAGGATATTCGATATAATAGCGCGGCCATCGTTTACCGATGTAGTCGACAATACGACTGGCTTGATCATAGTATCCAAGTTTGACAAACGATTTTGCCAATCCCATGGCCGCTTCCCGGACGTAGGTATTTTCCGGATAATTCTGAATGAGTGCCTGGAATTCGTCGGCTGCTTTGTTATATTCTCCGGAGTTGTAATAATAGTCGCCCCAGTAGTAATTAATGAGCGGGACATTTTCATTGTCCGGATAGCGTTGTTTGAGGACATTGAAATAGCCTTGCGCTTCCGGTGTGTTGTTCACACGAAGGCTGAGTAAACCAAGTTGAAGCAAGGCTGCAGGAATTCGGTCGGACTTCGAGTTGTGGTTAATCGCTTCTTCGTAGGTTGCTCGAATCTGATCATAGAACAGGTTCAGCTTGTCCTTATACATTTCAAAATACGTGTCAGCTAAATTGTAGAGGCTTTCTTCTCGAATCTCTGGTTTGACATCGGGTCTGTTTTTCAAGCCTTCCAGGAGTCGTTTTGCCTCGTTATAGTTGCCCGACATCATCGCGGCTTGCGCAGCCACCATGTCATTGTAGTCTTTATTTTCAGCTTCTTCGGGAGTCTCTTGTGGAGCTTCGCTCGTTACCTGTTCTTCAGTAGGTAATTCTTCTTCAGGAGGTGCTTCCGACTTTTTATCGTCTTCTTTGGGTGCTTCTGTCGTTGCAATGGGAGCACCAGAGTCTTCAGGAGTAACTTCAACCTGGGGACGAGGCGCAACCGATTGTTTGACGGCCGCTTGGCCTGAAATCGACTCAGGAACAAGTGGTGTCGATGTCGGTGTCTCCATTGCCTGTTCAGGAGTTGCCGGTGTTTCCTCCCGTGTGGCTGCTGGCGACGGAATTGCCTCTGGTGTCGCTACAACTTGACGTACTGTTGGCTCGTCAGGCGTTGCAGCGGGAGGTGCCGGTGGCGGCGTTACGGTTTGCTGGGGAGATGCTTCAGGCAACGTGACGGACCGCTTCACTTCCGATTGTTCTGGACCGGGTGTTGCTGTGGGAGCAGGAGAGACTGCCCGGTTGATCACACCGCGCTCAGAAGACGTCGGTGAAGGAGTGCTACGCGCTTCGGAAAGATCGGGAAGCTTGATATCCGGTGGTGGAGCAACTGCCGAACGGCTTGTGCTCGATCCCTGTGGAGTCGGGGAGGGCGTTACCATTGTCGAAGCATCACTCTGTTCATTCGACGATGCATCTTGGGGGCGAACGACCAACGCGCTTGAACGATCAGTTTGCCTGATAGGGGCGCGGATACTACTTGGGACAGCAAAAAAAGGTTCTTTATATGCTTCCGCCTCGGCTTCCTCCGTCGGCGGAGGAGAAACGGGAGTTGGGGTCGGTGTCGTCAACACGCCGCTTCCAAGGTCATCTTGAAGAGTCATTGTTGGCGTACTTGTTGGCGGAGGAGTTATTGTGCCGCTTACTGACGAAGCGTTAGGCGTATTGCCTTCGGGGGCTTCTGATGGAAACACAACAGGGGATGTTGTCAGAGGTGGCGGTGTATCAAGCGATGTTGCCGGTGGTGGCGTCCCCATAACTGCCGGAGGGGGACTGGGATTGATTCCTTGAGGGAGCGTTGAAGTCGGTGTTGGAGCGGTTGTCGGTGTCGGCGATGCTTCCGAAGTTTGGGAGTCCTCGCTTTTCCACTGCCCTCCCTGCGTGTCTCGATAGAATTGAATATCAAGTCGCCGCGGAGTATCAGCAGATGCTATATAACCGAATTCCGGCGATTTTGTCGTGACAATGATAGAATCGTTTTGGACCTGCACCCCTTGGAGAAATTTGGCTTTGTCGAACGATACGGGGTTACGATTGGAAATGGGATTGAGTGTATTGGCTGGGAGCGTAATGGTCAGTTGGTTGAGTCCGCTCCGCCGAATATACGGCAACGGGATGGTATTTTCAAACGACAATCGAAGAGTATCTATATCTGATGACGTGAAGTAATTGTAGGTCAACGCATGTGCATCGTTCGCTATACAAGTCACGAGCAAGGCCATGACAAGGAGGAGTCGCACGGAGGCGTTTATAAATCGTGTTGTCACGTTTTGGTGCTTAGCAATTTTTGTGCAAAGTTTTTTATTGTGTTGGCATTGTGCACAAGGGGACACATCAGACCTTTTTTTTCTTGAGCTTTTCAATGAGTGTCGTTCTTTTGATACCGAGGATTTCCGCAGCCTGATTCTTGACGCCATCGGCTTGATTGAGGGCTTCCTGTAAAAGACGGCCTTCAATTTCATCAAGGAATTCTTTCAGGCCCAGTGCCTTGTCGCGCATGTCGTCCACGGTCGGCCAATGAAAGCCGGCAGGTGCTGAAACAATTTCAGGAGCAGTTGGTTCCGGGAGCGGTTCACCCACGTTTTCCAAAATTTTGAGAGGCAAATCCTCAGGCATAATAACATCGTTATCGCAGAGGATTGATAACCGCTCCATGAAGTTTTCCAGTTCACGTACGTTCCCAGGCCACGGGTAGCGCATGAACAGACTCTTGACCTCGGGAGAAATTTTAAGCTTTGAACGTTTTTTAAGTCTACAGAAGCGTTCGAGAAAGTGATCAATCAAGAGCATGATATCATTGCCACGTTCTCGAAGGGGTGGGAGGTGTAAAGGAATAACATTGAGTCGATAATAAAGGTCTTCACGGAATCGACCAGCCCGTACTTCGTCTTCAAGGTCGCGATTGGTTGCGGCGACAATGCGCACATCAGCTTTGTAGGTTTTGACTCCTCCCACACGTTCGAATTCACGTTCCTGTAAAACTCGAAGGATTTTGACTTGGAGGCTACCGTCCATTTCCCCGATTTCATCGAGAAAAATGGTGCCACCTTCGGCGAGTTCGAATCGGCCCGCTCGGTTTCGTACGGCTGACGTAAACGCCCCTTTTTCGTGACCAAACAGCTCGGATTCCAGCAGCTCTTTCGGGATCGCTCCGCAATTGACAGGTACGAATGGGTGCGAAGCTCGCTGACTGTTTTGGTGCAATGCCCGGACAAACAGTTCTTTGCCTGTGCCCGACTCACCCGTTACCAAAACCGTGCTGTCTGTCGGAGCGACCTTGGCCAAGATCTTGAACAAGTCCGTCAAAACCGGGCTTTTACCGATTATGCCCGACAGGTTGAGTTCCATCCACAGTCCCTTTGCTCTAGTGAAAAGATATGTCCCATTTTGTCAAACGCATTGTCAATTTAATGACAGGGCGACAAGAGTCAAGCGGAATTTCGATCAATCTCCAAACTTGACCAGGTTGAAGAAAGCAGCATAGTTATCTGTAAAATCTACTGAAGTCTTGCCTGAAAAGGAGCTATTATGGGTCATGACCTGTTTTCCATCGGCATTTTGCTGTTTCATGACGTCGAAGTTCTTGATTTTGCCGGTCCATATGAAGTGTTCAGTTGTGCTCGAAACGAGGAAAATGCTCCATATTTTCAACTTGCCACAGTGACAGAACAGAACCCGGTCATGTGTCGAGGCGGTTTAACGGTTACTTCTCAGTATACATTTGATAATGCGCCTCATTTTGATGTGCTGATTATTCCGGGTGGGCCCGGTGCTCGTGCTGTCCCATCGCCTGCATTGGACACCTATGTGCGTAAGGTATCGGACTCGGGTTGCATTTTAGCGACGGTTTGTACCGGTGCATATATCTTAGCGCATCTCGGTCTGCTTGACGGAAAACAGGCAACAACGCATACGGCATGGCAAGCCGATCTGGCGCATCGTTTTTCTGAAATTACGGTTGTCTCTGATAAAATTGTTGATGCCGGCCGAATCATTACAGCTGGAGGCGTGACAACAGGCATTGAGCTGGGACTCCATCTCCTTGAGCGCTATTTCGGTTCCGAAGCCCGGCGTCGTGAAGCCATCAGGTTGGATGGACCTTTTGTATAACGGAGAAAACACGCCGTTTGCCCTCCCAAAGAGAGGAATGCGGCGTGGATATCCGTTTACGTAACCATATCAATGACTTGTCGAGTCATATCGTCTTGAACGCGTACCGCTTGGGCGTTCGCGGCAAATCCGTTTTCTGCCACCGTCAAGTTCACCATCTCGCGCGCAACGTCGACATCGGAAGGGTGGGCTCCGGTCGACGACTCAAGTCGAGCGCGTTCAGCGGTAATTTCTTGCGGAGGTGTGGCATTTTCGAGGCGAGCATTGTCAATTGCACGAACCCCGTTGGGGTCAAGCATGCTTTCGAGTGCCACCCGGCTCGGTGTAAAGCTCGGAGTACTCATGTTGGCAATATTGTGGGCGGCCACGGATGCCATTTCAGAGTACGCACCGAGTGCGTTGACATTGGCATTTGACATGGCGTGCTTCCTTTTTTGTTGAGTCAGAAACACAATTCATCACACATCCGATGCCTTTGTATTCATGCATCTATGTTCAAACGTCAATAGCTTTTATGCAATTTCAACGCATCAATTGCAGGTAAAGTGCGTCGATTGGTCGATGTGATGCAAAACTTCCTCTGGAAGATCATAATGAGAAGAAGTCACTTGGTACGGACAAATCCGGCATAAGAATAGGCCGTGCAACGTGCAGAACCTGAAGATATTCGTATAAAGCGCGGAGTTTCGACAAGCAGCGGACGGTTCGAATCATGCGATGGATCGCTCTATTGTTGCAAATGCGCTATGATTGTGGATGGACTCAAAGCTTTCGGTTTCAACCCGATACCATGTGATTTGCGGATGATCTTCCAACGCCTTTGCAGAAGCCCGCACAACGTCTTCTACAAATGTCGGCTTTGCAAATGCCTGCTCGGTGACGTATTTTTCATCCTCGCGTTTGAGGAGTGAAAAAACAGGGGAGGATGCTGAAGCTTCGGCAATATCAATCAGTTCCTCGAACCACACAAATTTCTTGAAGCGGCATCGAATTCGTATAATGGCACGTTGGCTGTGCGCTCCAATATCGGCAATGGCAAGAGAGCATGGACATACCGTCATCACCGGGACATCCACACCAACCGTCAAGCGAACCCCGTTCGTACCAAGTTCACCTTCAACGATGCAGTCGTAATCCATCACACTTTTCGCTCGACTGGAAGGGGAAGTCCGTTCGAGAAAATAAGGGAACGTCAGGTGTACATGGGCATTGGTTGCTTCGAGACGCGTTTGCAAATCGGTGAGCAAATGCCGAAATGTCTCGAAGTCCAATCCCATGGTCCATGAGCCCAGAGCTTCGACAAAACGGGACATATGCGTTCCTTTGAACGCGGCCGGTAAATCGACGGAGAGCGAAAGATCGGCAACGGTATGTTGCTTACCGTGAGCTTTATCGCGGACGACCAAGGGTAAGCGCACATGTTTTATGCCGACACGATCAATGGCCATGGAGACATCGGCGGGGCTATTTTGTACGTCTTTCATGAGAAGGCCTTTCCGTGCCAAAACGGATTTGCAATTTTGCGAAAAGCATACGGTATGTATTGAGGTCGCAATTTGATGATAAACCTCATGCAAAGTTCTGTGTTTTGGCTAAGTTGATGAAGTTGCTCCATGTAGTTGCTTCAGGTTGTCGTGTCAAGCCGGGGCTATTTTCTGGTGTATCTGTCTGATATGTTGGGCCAAGACGTCAGCACTTCGTTTTGAGTGGAACTCACGTACAACCGTGTTTTTGCCGGCTTCTCCCAAACGCAATGCGAGATCTGGTTCATCCAGCACGGATTGTAAAGCATATGCGAGCGCTTCGGGGGCTTGGGGTGGCACAAGCAGACCATTGATGTGATCCTGGATAAGTTCGGGAACACCTCCTGCCCGTGTCCCGATGACGGGCACCCCCATAGCCATGGCTTCCATGTAGACGACACCCAAAGCCTCATGCCATGACGCAAGCGCAAAAATATGTGCCTTGTCGAGTTCTTCTCTCACTGTTGTTTCCGGAACAGCCCGGAGAAACACAACGCGTTCGGTCATACCCAAATCGTGTGTCAATTCCATCAATTCAGTCACATGCATTCCCGTGCCGGAGTCATCTTCTCCGGCAATATGGAGCTTGATGTCGTATCCGTTTTCGACGAGTTGTGCGACGGCCCGAATAAGGTCGGCGTGTCCTTTGCTCGGGTTGAGTCGACCACAGGAAAAAATCAATGCCGTTTCAGGCCTCCTGTAGGGGGTATACGGCTGTGACCGTTGGAATCGATCCAAATCAACGCCCATGGGAGCCACGGCCAATGTCGCAGGCAAATATCCTGCCAGTCGTTTTTCGACATCGGCGCGAAGCGTCTGTGTGATTATCACGGCGAACGCGGCATGACGCCATTTTTCCGGCTGGTTTCCTCCGAAAACGTCAAGAGATTCATGGAGAGTCATGCTATATGGCACCCCGGTGAGAAGGTGAGCAAACAGGGCAATATTGGCCGCATCAGAGCACATGTGAACATGGATGTGGTCGATATGTTCTCGCAGAATATGGTCGGCAAAAAGCGCGGCAGGAAGGACAAGTCCACACAAGCGGGGAAGATTACGCAATGGAAGATCTGTCCGGGCAATGGATGCGAGAAGGTGTGCCCAGGCTTTGGGACCGGAACGCACAAGACGCAGTCCGGCACGCAGTATGTCGGACAGTGACGGAGGAAACAAATAGAGAGTTTGCACTATGGCCGTCTGCGCCCATTCATGTGAAATAATTTCAGCTCTGGGTTTCCGGGTGGAGAACAGACATACTGTAATAGCGAGTTCTTCCAGAGCGTTCTTCTCTCGCCAAAAGAACGTATGGGTTTGTCCGGGAAATTCTGGTATGAGATAGGCAAGACGCATATATTCTCCTTTCGCCACAGAATGCTGGAAACCGGGAAGGTGAAACAATGATACCGCAATGGGACGACGCTGAAGTCGAGATGTTTGAACGGTTGGCACTGCGTATCGGCTTGCCCCATCTCCGTTCTCGTTTACGTCTCCAGATTAAATATGCCGCCAAAATGTACGGAGGTCTGGGGCGGGTCAAATTCCATCTGGAAAATATTGATCAAGCCTTTGTTGTGCTTCGCCTGGGGTTACAGTGCTGTGGCCTGTTCAATCTGGGGCAACAGAACTGCCTCAATGTGATTGTGCGTCATGTCGACCATGTTTTTGACGATTTGCCTGTACCGTTTCACGAATTTACATTGCTCCATCTTTCCGATCTCCATCTTGACGCCTTACCCGATCGCGGAGATCGGTTGATTGCCGAAATTGGCCGAATACAGGCGGATATAGGTGTTTTAACCGGTGATTATCGGTTTTTAACCCATGACGAATATAGAACGAGCATGGAATTGATGCATCGTCTCTCGGCCGAGTTGCCTGCATCGACGTTTGCGGTACTTGGCAATCACGATGCTATTGAAATGGTTGCTCCTTTAGAATCGTTTGGGATTCGCGTTTTGCTCAATGAACATGAAATCATTGACCGTGACGGTTCCCAAATTTGTCTGGCCGGCGTCGATGACCCGCATTTCTATGGAGCCGACGACTTACATAAAGCGCTTTTCCCCGATCCTGTTTTTACGGTACTTTTGGCCCATTCACCGGAGCTCTATGAAGATGCAGCCATCGCCGGAGTGAAACTGTATTTGTGTGGGCATACGCATGGAGGGCAAATATGTCTTCCCGGAGGAGTCCCCATTATGACCAATGCCGCCTGTCCACGGCAGTATACCCGAGGTCGTTGGCAACACCGAAAAATGATTGGATACACCTCGTCCGGAGCTGGTGCATCCGGGTTGCCGGTTCGCTATTTCTGCCCGCCGGAGATCACCGTGCACCGCCTTTTTCGATCCTAAGTTGTTGTTCCTTGCAAGCGTTCACGAATCCATCGACGCGTACATTGGAGTGTCGCTTTGGCGGTGAGACGAAGATCCGTCATCAAGCTTTTGGTTGCCACATAATAATTCTCCATGACGCGTTTGGTGTCGTCATCCGTCATCGGCATATCGAGTTCATCCCAGGGATGAAAAAAACCGGGTCGTACTGTGAACCTGGGGTGAGCCCAGGTATCAATATATTGCTGCGCAACGTTGATTGATAAGGGTTCAGGACCGACAAGATCGAGAGTTCCGGTCACGACATCGAAGAGTTCCGGCAAGCGGCTGAGTGTGGGGCAAAGCGACATGTGGTGAAGATGCAGAGTTTCCACGGTCTGTTTTCCATCAAGCGTTTGTGGAATGAGCTTTCCAGCGCGGAGAACGAACGTGAATGTGCGAGCACTTCGAAAAGTATTTCTGATCAAACACATTGCCAGAACGGGGCTGGCAAGCAGAAGTAAAACGAAGGCGATAAAACGACACAGGAGTCGGTCCAGCGTAGATGTATCGGTCAATTCGTTGACTGCGCCAAGAAGAAAGGAGTCCGGAACAACGACAACCGTACCCTCGGGCAACGTGACGAGCAGATTGTGACAGGCAAGTTTGGATTGCAGTGTTTGCGAGCTGCCAACATACGTTTCCGGCCAGACAATACTTTGAACAATCTCTGCATCATCGTCGATGACACACCCTTCATTAATAACGGCATATGGTCCGATGAGGCAGTTTTTCCCGATGGTTGTGTGGTCACTGATGGCAACAGGAGGAACCAGTCGGGCTGTGGGATGAATACGGCACTTGATGCCGACAGAGACCGAATCGGATCGAGGTGCAAACGGTGGGTTTCCTCCAAGCCATTCTCGGGTCGCATGCAGATATGAAGGAATGTCCTCAATGCGCTGGAACGCGGCGTGCGTTGTGACAGATGCCGGAGCGATGTTTTCTGCATAGGTTGCCAGATCATGACGTGAGCGCAAACCGGCCGGCATGTGTGTGAGTGCATCGCGTCGCAGCATCAAAATATCGCCCTGACCTTGAAACCAGGCAAGATCGGACTTGGTCGCTTTGAGATGCTCTTCGAGCAGGTTCGGATCGGCATGAGTAAGGACAAACCCGGCGATGAGTAAAAATGTTTCCGGAATTGCCGACAAGCGAGTCAGTGACGTGGAGACATCGACAAATTCGCGTTCCAATGCGTAATTCACATTGATACCGAACCGTTCTCCTTGGCCAAGATATGATTCATAAGCATGGGCATGGTCTGTGATGATGATCGTGACTGACATGAGTCCGCTTTGCGCCAGGTATTCGATGATGTGGCGCAGCACAGGATGTGTCCCCAGAGGCATGAGTCCTGTTGGATAACGTTCCGACAAGGACTCGGGAAAATCGCTGTCAGGAAGAAGAAGGACAATGGCGTTCATAGTATACCTGACAAATATCGTTTGGTGAAAGTCGACATGTTAGTATGCTCCTTTCCCGGAAATGACGGCAGGGATGGTTTTGAGCAAAATGACGATGTCGGTCCAGAGTGATTGACTTTCAATATATGCTTTGTCGAGTTCGACCTGTTGAGAAAAACTGAGTTCGCTTCTTCCGGAAATTTGCCACAAACAGGTGATTCCCGGTTTGACATCAAGGCGTCGTCGTTCATCAGGGGTATAGAGGGCCGTTTCACTGGGGATAGGAGGGCGTGGGCCGACCAGTGACATGTCCCCGAAAAGGACGTTGGCGAGCTGTGGCAATTCATCGATGCTCAATTTACGAATAATGCGTCCGGTTTTGGTTATGCGGGGGTCGTGTTGCATCTTGAAGCGAACACCATCTGCCCCAGGATCAGACGTCAATGTTTGACGAATGGCATCGGCATTGACCACCATGGAGCGAAATTTGAACATGGAAAATGGAGAACCATGTTTGCCCACACGCGTTTGTTTATAAAAGATGGGACCACCGTCTTCACGTTTGATGCAGAATGCTGTCAGTGCCAACACTGGGGAAAGAAGGATGAGTCCGCACAACGAACCGACAATGTCTATGACACGTTTCAGAATATAGGCTGATGCAACGGTGGCGCGCCAAAACCACGCTTTAAAGCGGGAACGCCAGCGTGCTGTACGACCTCCGCGGGTGAAACGACGGTGAAGAGCCTGAATCATTTCAAGACGATCGTGCTGCCGTGATTTCATAATGCCTCAGTGAGAGGATAGAATGTTGAGGTAGCGGTCAATTTTGACGAGTGTAAAGGTTTGTTGCACCGCAGAGGAAAGCTGTTCAAATTCCAATTGTCCTCCATTCTGGTGAAGTATTCTGTGCAAAGCAATCAGCACAGAAATTCCAGCACTATCAATAAACGATGTTTTTGCCATATTGAGAACAAGATGCTGTATTTGTGAAGACGATTCGCTGAGGGTGAGCAGTTCGGTTTTGATGGAGTCGGCCACTGAAGCATCGAATCGTCCTTCCAGATGAATTGTCAGTGTTTCATTATCGATAACGTACTTCTTCATTCCGCCTAAGCGCTTGGGAAATGTCGAGGGAGGCAGCTCATCCACCGATTCGTAAATCGTGAAATAGTCTTTGAGACGAGCAAGTCGGAATGTTTGTAAAACGACAGATGAAGGTGCCACGAGGCGCAGAACGTCGTTGTGGCTTCGTGCCTGTTTTTCCAGAGCGACAAGAGCGCCGAGTCCGGAGCTGTCTAAAAAAGAAACTCTCGACATATCCAAGAGAAAAGGACGTTCGTTTTGGAGAAACGGAAGACACTCTTCCTGCATGCGAGTGATTCCAATGGCATCGAGACGGCCAGATAAGGCGACAACGGCAATGGTGCCAGCGGTCTCTGTATGAATGTCGAGAACAGCTTCATTGTGCGTTTGTCGTGTCATCTGACGCTGATGGGCGAGTTGCGCCGTGATGGCTCGGAAAAAGATAATACCATCATATAAATAGCGGCGAAACATTCTGCGCGGTTCCATGGCTAAACGAAAGAACCATTCCAAGCCGAGACGTTGTATAATGGCCGGGGCGCGTCGCACACGGCCAGCGAGAAAGTCAACGGTGGCTCCCACTCCCATGGCAACGGGGACATCAAGTTTGTGAAGATGCATGCGAATCCATTTTTCCGCCTTCCCTGCGCCAAAAGAAACAAAAAGCATGTCCGGGGCAGCCGCTTGGACGGCTTCAAGAATCGTGTCATGCTCCATTTCAAGCAGAGGATTGAAGTCTGGGCTGTAATAATGCGCGTTCAGTTCAGGGTGAAGTTTTTTGAGATTCGCTACGGCAGCTTCGGCAATGCCAGTTGCCCCGCCAAGAAAAAAAACGCTGTAGCCTTTACGAGCCGCAAGAGCGCACAATGCGGGAACAAGATCAGCGCCCGTTACCCGTTCCTGAACTGGTTTACCGAGCTGACGTGCCGCCCACACAACAGGCATGCCGTCCGGTGTAATGATATCAGCCATGCGTACCACATCGGAAAACTCGGGATCAGATAGAGCCATTGCGATGAAATTCACGTTGGCTGTGGCAACATAATGTGGTTGCCCCGAGGCAATGAAGATTTCGATGCGTTCAATAACTTGCGATGTGGTCAAGTTGTCGATGGGAATCCCTGCCACAACGACAAGGTCACGATGGTACGATGTCGTCATACGGAACTCTCGGCTAAACGATTGGCAAAAAGCGCCGCGAGTCGATCGAGATTGGTTTCAATATCGTAGTGATTAATGATGACCTGCCGTGCCCCTGTGGCGAGTCGAGATCGTAAGTCAGGGCCACGAAGAAGACGGGCCAGCGCCTCAGCAAGTCCGGCTTCGTCGCCGGGCCACACAAGAAGACCACTCGTTTCATCAATGAGTTCCGGGATGCCGGCAACACGGGTGGAAAGGCAGGCCACCCCCATGGCCATGGCTTCCATTAAAACGACGGGAATACCTTCATCAAAGCTGGGTAATACAAATACATCGGCCTGTTTATACCATGCGAATACATCGTCCTGGGAAAGGGGGCCTGTGAAGCGGACCGAATCCGCTAGGTCCAGGCTTATCGTGAGTGTTTTGAGCTCGCTCCGGTCCGGTCCGTCTCCGACGAAAACGGCTTGGAAGGGGAGCCCTTGCCGCACGAGTCGAGCCAGTGCAGCAAGAAGAACGCGTTGTCCTTTGGCTGGATCAAGTCTCCCCACGCAGAGAATAATGGGAACCGATGATGCTTCGTGGTGTAGCGGAGCATAGTGCAAAGTGTTGACACCCAGACGGACGATATCGACTTTTCCCCAATTTCGACTTTCGAGAATACGTAAGAGACGGGAGCGGCAATACCAACCAATAGCTCGTATGAATACGGCGCGACGGGCTTTTTCGGCGAGCATATCGGCATCTATATTATAAAATTCGTACGGGCCATGAACGCTCATGCTATATTCGATCAATCCCGTTGAAGCGGCAAGCATGGCAACAGTGGCGGCAGGGTTGGCAAAATGTACATGGACATGTTTCAGACCATGACGACGCATGTCTTCGATGAGCCGGACCGCTCCCACAAAATAGGCAAGAGCGCGGACGGAGCTTTTGGGGCCAGTGACAAAAAGTCGGAACATCTGGCCGACCAATCGCATGTATCCACCTGGAGATGCGCGAAATACACTCCATTTGGCTCGACCGATCAACCAAGGGTTGAATGTTTTCAGCACATGCGTGAATGCGGCTTCACGCTGTTCGGCTTCTCCGAGAACCATACGATTCCGAGTGGAGTTAATGCTATATGTTCGGATGATGAAACCGCGTTGACGTAACCCCATGACCTCTCGATAAATGAAAGCATGAGAAACGGCTGGATACTCGCTGACGAGCCACGCTAAGGAATGAGTTGTCTCGGGCTTGGCATGATCACGAACACGTGATGAGTTGTCACGATCCCACGCGCCTCGTCTCTGAGGGTTGGTAAATTGGAGAAAGCCTTTTATGCGAGTGGTGACGGTCACCATCCCATAAAGCAGGGCATCAAACCAGTTCCGGGGATTGGCAAGGACGCCGAGAATGCGTTGTTTATAGGATTCCGGATTGGCAGGTTTGAGCTCCGGAAATTGCTGTTCGAGTTGATAGAGACTGCGTTGGTGCCGTGAACGGACAGCAATGAAGTCGCGGAGGGTACGGGGGGCGCCAAGATGAAAAACAGCGTCATGCGCGACAACACGCTCCTGTGGATCATAGAGACGTCGAATGTATTCATCTTCGGCCAGAAGGTCAGGAAATTCTCCAAATCGGCCACGACCTGCGCAGGAGAGACCGTATACACCACCGCCAATGAGATTTCGAGCATATGGTAATTGTTGCCAAATGCGATAGTATGCGCGAACAGCCATACTGCTTTGGCTCAAATCGAGATCAAGCCGCGGTGAGGCGGCCATTACCCCATCGAGTCCAAGAACACGGATAAATTCGCGCATTGATGCGGTATCCATCGTTACATCGGCATCAAGGTAGATTCGTGGGAAACACGTTGACGCGGTTTCCCCAAGATTGATGGCGTTACACTTGTTGCCCTTCTCGGTTTCTTTAACGACAAATCGTGTCTGGAGTGTCTCCCCGAATGCTCGTGCGATTGCTGCCGTTGTGTCGGTACACCCATTCGGTACAACGATGATTTCAAATTCGTCGGGCATCATATCCGCCGTGATTGAATGCAAACAATGTTCAAGCACGGCTTCTTCATTGTGAGCGGCAATGATGATTGAGGCGGTTGGTGATGTTGTCATCAATAAACTCCAACTTCAGCGGCGAAGTGGTGCAACGCGAATATTCGGACCAGACCGACAACCAGCGAAGAAACTCTTTATCAAAAGAAACTGGAGAATTGATAAAAGTCAATGGTATTATGAATTTTATATTCCCTCTATCCTATAAGAATCGTGGTCGCGAGAGTGCTACAGACCCTGCTGTTGTGACAGGGGATGGCTTCTCCTGCTGGAGGTCTACTTGTTGAGGCTGAAGAGCCGTCGACGTCAATGCGCCAGCCATCAAGATAAACATGGGATTGATCATAGCATTGAGAAGGTTGTCTACCATGTACAGCGTTAAAAGAACGGCAATGACAGCCGATGGTGCGGCGCGAGGAGTCCCCCAGCTCTTCGCTGGAAACCGTCGTAATGTGAGAAACACTGGCAGGAGTAAGGACGCGGTCATCGCGTATAGACCGAGTAAACCATATTTTCCGTAAATTATGATCCACAGGCCGTCTGTGACCGTAATGTCTTCACCTTCGTCATTATAGATTCGGGAGCGTCCCCATCCTCCCCAGCCCAACCATTGTCGAATCCGTGCTTTTTCAATGAGCATGTCTTCATTGTCGAAACGAAACCGAAGGGAACCTGCGCGATCTTCATTATACGAGGCCAAGGTATCGATGAGGTTGTTACCATCCCAACCAGCCGATGCACGTGCCACGAAATACGCTATGGGAATGGAGCAAAGAAGCAAAACGACAATACCGGATTTCGCAAACCGTGCAAATGACAAGGCAACCGTTCCAATAAGAAAAAGACCGATGGCGCCAGTGGATTTTACCATAATCATGGTGACAAGCTGTAATCCGAGCAGCCCGGCGGATTTCCCTTGGAAGTAGCGCTGAAGAACGCCAGAGAGAAAAAGCCAGACTCCGCAGAGCGATGCACTTGTCATCCACATGCCGACCATGAGTCCGTGTTCCATGAAAACCATAGGACGATACCCACCATATCGGATTGTTTGGGAGAAATCGTCATGCGCAAAAAATCCATATACCATGCGGTGGAGTTGTGGGCTGAAACGGGCTTCATAGAGGCAAAACGGAACATAGAGCAGGCCTCCGACGAAAATGCCCAAAGCAAGTTCTTCCATAGCTTTGGGGCCACCGAGAAATACGCGTCCGATGAAATAGGGCAGTCCCCAAGCGACGGTTTGACGGAGGATTTCCGAAGCTCCGTCATACGCTCCAAGACCGTTGGCCATAGATGAAATAAAGGGGCATATGCAAAAAATAATCATAGGAACATCGGCGAACCGGGGGCGTAATCCACTGAATCGATGGGATTCATAGGTTGCGGCGGCAAGAAGAACACCGATGCAGGTGGCGAACATTTTGGTATAATCCGGAAGCCCAGATAATCCATAAGATGCAACCGGCAAGAACAACCATGCCAGAATAAACGCCGCAATAACTGCACGTTGCCCTTTGAAACGGGCAAACAGGTAGAGCACAAACGGTATCCAGCCAAACATGGCAATGGGAACAAGAAAGCTCACGGCGTCCGTCCTGATGCTGCGCTTATGCATGTACGATATATTTCGATAAGCGCTTTTCCTTTCGCTTCCCAAGAAAATTGTTGAGCGCGCTCAATAGCAGCACGTGACATGGCCTGAAGACGTCCCGGATCATTGACGAGTTCGTTGAGGGTCGACGTCAGGGATGCGGTCAGTTCCGTTCGCGACGTCGGTGGTAAAGCGATGCCACATTCGTCGGTGATATATTCGGCGATCCCCCCATTGTCTGCCACAATACAGGGAAGACCAGCAGCGATAGCTTCGAGAACGACTGCGCCACCAAATTCCCGAACGGAAGGAAATACAAAAATATCGGCATCAAAATATGCTTGTCGCGTTGCGTCCTGCGGGATGAATCCGGTGAATTGGACGTGCTCCTTCAGGCCGTGTGTCTGGGTGAGTAATTCCAGCTCCTGACGTTGCGGACCATCGCCAACAATTGTCAGACTGACATGTTTTCGTACGCTGTCGGGGAGTCCGGCAAGAGCTTCGATGGTCATATCTGCCCCTTTATAGGCAGTCAGTCGGCCGACAAACAGCAATTTGATCTGGTTGTCGCTATACGGTTTTACTTCCTGGCGAAAGAAGGATTGCGGTACGCCGTTTTCAGGAAAATAGAGGAGTTTGTCTGCGGGAATGCCAATACGAGTTTGTAGAAACTCTTTGGTGAAGATCGAGCCAGCGAGAATCTGATTGGCGCGAGCGTAGGTTTGCCGATATCCAGGGAGAAAGCGTGCAAACTGGCGAAGAAAATTGAAACGTGACCCTTCGGTACGGCCGACTTCGGCAAAACCGGGAGGAAATGGAACGCCGCCGTTGACCGGACCGAGCACAAACGGAACACGAACACAATCCTTGGCTATGGAATAGGGATAGCGCGGCATAACAGGAGTCATGGCGTGGACCAGGTCGAATTCACCAGCACGGACACGAGAGCTGAACTGTTTTCGCACGCGGAAATCGAATTCCATGTAGAGAGGGTAGGACATCGCGTGGAGCAGAGGCCAATTGACTTGGCCTGTACCAAACGCTTTGGCGACAACATTATACAATCCGGAGCTGAAACGAGATTCTTCGATATACGTGATTGTATCCTGCCCTCGTACCCGTTCGAGTCCTTCGCGGTTGCGTACGTGCGTCACAAGGACCGTCTGACAATACTTCCGAATTTCATCATAGAACCGAAAGGCAACGAGTGGAACGGACGGCCAGTCGGGATTGCATTCTTCCATGACAAGCAGAACGTTGGGACGTGAGGTCATGATGTGCCCTCCAGAACCGAAGAGATGATAGCTGTAAAGTTGGAAAGAAAGACAGAGCGATCAAATGTCGCGGCGCGGGTGTATCCTCCCTGACGTAGCCTTTCCGCCAAGTGCGGTTCTGTGATAACGCGGAGAATGGCGTTGGCCATTGCATTGGGATCATTTACAGGAATCAGAAGGCCACTTTTTTCCGGTTCAATAATTTCCGAGGGACCGAAGGGACAGTCCGTGGAGATGACGACGGCGCGGCATGCCATGGCTTCAATGAGAACAAGACCGAACCCTTCTTCGCGAGAGGATAAAATGAATGCATCGGCGGCCGCCATGAAGGAAAAGGGATTGGATTGATATCCTACCATCGTGACGGCATCATCCAGTCCTAATTCTTTGCATAAATGGAGCAATCCACTGTGGAATGGTTCGGTTTCAGAACCAACGAGCACAAGACGAGCGTTAACATGCGTTCGAACCTGCGCAAGAGCACGGAGTAAGATATCCTGCCCTTTACGATGAAACATTTCCGCGACATTGACAAGAATAGGGCCGTGTCCATCCTCAAACCACGGATGCGGGGGAGACGTTGCCGCTAATCGTTCTATCTCGCCTCGCGGTTTCAACAGCCCATTAACGACAACGTGGATATTGTCTCCAAGATGCGGAAACAAGAGCCGTAAATCATCGGCGACCCCTTGGGATACGGCAACAATACGCTGTGCCCGAGGATACAGACGTCCAGCAAGAAATCGTTTCGCCGGATGTTGTCCTTCATGAACGGAAAATGTGTTGTGTTCGATAGCAATAACACGGGCTTTGCGCGAGAACAGCGTCATAGCACAGGCGAGAAGATTCGGGCCTGTACAGGACGAAATGACAAGATCAATCGCATGATGTTTGACAAATTGTGCGAGTTTCCAGGCGGAGAGAATCGCCGCACGATTGCCCCCGTTGAGTGAGAAGACCGGGACACCGGCAATATCGATACGTGATGTGGGGCGAACAACGATAATACGCAGGTCGAATCCGGACAGGCCCTCCGCTAATGCGCTCACGTATTTGAATACACTGGATTCATACTCAGCATCGAACAATAAAAGGGCAATCCGGTGCGACATAGGGGCCTCCAGGATATCACGTCACAATGCACGTGTACGTAATGTTTGGGCTAAATGAATCGCACGTAAAAGCATATGTTGAAAACTTGATTCCGGATTCCGGAACACGCCGGCAACTGATTGTGCATGGTGACAGAGTTCGACATAACGATCAGGGGTGTTGACGAAATCGGTTATGGCATCGGCTAGTGCAGCGGGCGCGTACGGAGGAACTACGACAGCCGCCGCGGCAACCTGTTCAAGAGCTGGGTTGACGGCCGTAGCGATGACAGGTCGTCCAGCAAGAACGGCTTCGGAAAGACTTTGGTTAAACCCTTCGTTAAAGTCCGGGGTCGTCGGAGCGGCAACAACATGGCTCGCTCCGAGCCGATCCATCATATCGGGACGAGAGAGATGGCCGTGTATCTGGACGATATCACCTAAACGTTCATTGTCCACGCGTCGTTTGACTTCGGGAAGTGCGGCCCCGGTCCCACAAATATCGAAAGCAATGGGGAGCCCCCGATCCTTGAGCAATGCGGCAGCCTGAACGAGGTCGAAAATTCCTTTGTTGGCCTCGATGCGACCGGCAAAAAGCACTCGAAATGGGCGGCAATGTGGATCGGGAGGGGGGAGATCGGAAAATACATCATGCCGATATAAAGGCAGAAATTCCATAATCGGCTGCGCTTCGCCATCGGTAAGATGTTCGACTTGCTGACGAATGGCACGTGATGCCGATAAAATACTAATGGCATGTTTGCTGAAGTACGGACGTGCAGCACGGAGTATTACGCTTTGAAGACGGCTTTTCGGGCCTGTGTCGGTCCAGAGCGTATTATGAAGTGTTGGGATCGGCATGATTCCTCGTGTTCGAAAGAGATCGGCAATAAAAAAATGCGTTGTGTCCTCGGAGATAAATGCAACATCGGCCTGAAATGCAGCGGCGATGTGCAGAAGGCGCAAGCCATAGGTGATGTGTGCACCATGCCAGAGCGCACCACGGGCATGTTTGAGGAATCGTGGCATATTGCGGGCCGATATCTGTTGACCGTGTGCTGTATCCGGTCTGTCATGTGAGGAGACGCACAGACCTAAGCTCTCGGTTTGTCGACATGCTTCGAAAAATTGCGTGGAATAGGCAACCGCCGTCTGCGCAGGGTCGTCACGGCCTTGGAGAAAATGGCGAAATGAGCCGACGACATCGCCGGGACCGGCTGCATAAAAAAGACGCAGTGGAGAAGTGGTATGTGACATAAGAGAACAATCTCCGCGCCGACAGTCTAAGCGGCGATATCGTTAAATTTCGAATCCGTATCTGCCATGAGGAGTTTTTTGCCGAATTTTGTCAGGCCGCGCAGCATGGGACGAAGCACACGTGGGCAGCGATCGATAATGCCGTCGAGTCGGGTAACGGGTTTTTCCCCTCCCCAGTTCAGGACGGTTGCCATTGCCGGAACTTCGAGACGGAAAATGATTTCCGCACTTCGTGTAAACAGAGGGAACAAGGTCCGATCGCCTTGAACGACAAGCACTGTCACCTGGGATGACAACAGCAAGGTTTCCGTTAGATCGTTTTCAAGAACTGGGGCCGCATCAATGAAAACGATATCATAGCGTTCCGCAACCTGGGCGAGAAAATCGGGAAGCGCTCGATATAAAGCTCGAGGCCAAGGGCCTTGTCGCAAAAACAGGAGATCAATACCGCGTCGTGTATCCGGCGTCAGGCACTCAGCCAATTCGGTGTGTCCATGAAGAGCATCCTCCAGGCAGGATTCTGCCGGAGGCGTTTGGCTTAACCGCGAAAGGCCGGGGCGTAGATTGTTCCCGTCGATGATGAGAACCCGGTCACAAAAATATTTCATGGCATGACCGAGATTAAGGCACAGAGCCGTGACTCCCGATGCATTGCTGACACCCGTCACTGTGACAATATGGGCGTCATGCTTCTTGCGTTCTTTGTCGATGCGTACCGCCAGCGAGCGAATAGCCTTTGCCGTCTGGCTGGCGGGGTGGTCCAATGTCAGTTGTGGAAATGGGTCTGCCTTGGTTTCTGAGACAACACGAGAGATCGGCCAGGATGGTGGTTGTCCTAATGCGTCTGCAATATCTTTGGGGCCGCGCACGCGGTTATCAGTGAAATCATAGGCGAGAAATCCGGCGCCAGCGATACCAAACGATCCAAGAAAGACGAGCATCAGCAGTTTTTTGAGATTCGTTCCGGCAGGTTCACCTGGTGCACTGGCATAGGTCTCAATGGAAGCGCGCAAAGGGGATTTTGATTCAACGAGCAAGTCTCGAATACGTTCTTCAAAATCGAAGAATTTTTTCTTGTTGTTATCAATGCCAGCGAGCAGACGTTTGCCGCGAAACATAGCCAGGGTCGAGTCTTCAAGCTGTTGCAAGGCTATGTTGAGTTCTGCTTGTAGAGTATCTGCAGTTTCTTTTTTGGAAAGATAGTCATGTTCAAGTTCAACAACGCGTTCTTGTTGTTCGTAAGTCCGTTTTCCGTTGATGATGCGTTTGGCTTGATCCTGGACTTCCTTGCGTTGTTGCGTTTCATAGCGCTTCATGGCGGCCATGCGATCTTCAATGTATTTGCGATCGGGATTCGATCTCGTCACCCCGTCGATGGAAGCACGCAGTTCTTGGAGTTTTTCATAGGTCCAGGACGTAGTGCGCCATAGCACTTGGCTCCCGGCAACAAGTTCTTCGGATAAGGCATTCGTTGGAATAGACTCAATCGCTTCCTTCTGTTTGAGCGCTTGGAGGTAAGCATTCTGTGCGGTAATCATTTCCGTATGCGCACGCGTGGCGGCTTTTTGCAGATCAAGAGCCTTTTCAAGAAAAATATTGGTATGGTCAATGTTGGGATTGGTTTTGGTCGCGTCGATGACCTTGGCAAGTTCGCGTGTTTGGTCGTTGATTTCTGTATCGAGAAATGTGAGTTCCTGGCGTAAATAGCTTAAGCGCGTTTCTTCTCGCCGTTCTTTCTCGCTGCGCAATTTCCCCATATAGGTTTCCATGATGGCATTGACCATATCAGCTAATCCGGTGGGATTGGGGCTTTGCAGACGCACTTCAACCAAATGTGTTCGACCGATTTGCCCGACAGAAAGACCTGCTCGAACAATGGCCGCTGCTGCGGTCAGTGGCAGGCCCGGCCGTCTGTAAATATCGCGCACATCATCAGGAAGTGCGAGAATGGCGGTCTCAATATGTTGTAAATTGAGAATGCGCTCCACCTGCGTTCGAGCATAATCATGGAAATAATTGACGATATTAGCATCATCGCGTGACTCGTTCCCCAAACGCCCCGTGATGGCAGGCATTTCTCGTGCGATCAGCAAGGTACCCGATGCTTCAAAATAGGGTCTTTCTTTGAGGAGCGCCAATGGAAGCAAGACGAGAAATAAGGCCGATCCCATAATGAGAATAGGGACAGCTCGACGTTTGACAAAGCCAAGTGCATCAAAGCGTTTGCCTTTGGGGTTGGGGGTAGGTGTAGGTTGGAGACCGGTGTCGCTTTCGTTGGGCATAATTGTTTTTTATTGCCGTTTAATCTTTTTGGCCAGGGCTTGGACAACAAGTTCCCATTCCGTTGTGTCGAGAAAAAAGTATTTGAGGAGAACCATCGTGAATGCAAGGTGGAAGAGGCCAAGTCCCAGAACAAGCCCGGCCGTATTGACGCGAGAAAGGGGAGGGAAGCTTGCCGCGAGCGCAAAAACGCATCCTCCTGAAAGGAGCGGTGCCAACATCGGAAGAGCAATACGGTGCAGTGCATGACGAAGGGGAAGTTTGAATGCACGCAATGTTCGTTTGAAAAAATAGAGGCTGGCGACAATAGCAGCCAGAGAAAAACCAGCCGAGACCCCGACGAGGCCATAGAGTTCGCCCAGAGCTGGAGCCCAGACCAAGAGCAGGACACATTGTATAATCATATATTCAAATTCTCGTCCTGAACGATCAATGCCGCGGAAAATGAGGGTTCCCGGTCCGGTTCCCTGATGAACAAGGCCTGCTGCTGAGACAAGCACAAGAATGATGGCTGCTTCATCATAACCTGCGCCTACCCAGGCAAAGAGTAAACGGCTTGAAATAGCCGCCAGGAAAACAAAGACCGTAGCATTGACAAGATTGATGAAGCGCGAGCCGGTGAGAAAGAGGTTGCGAACGTCCTCTCCGACAAAATATTCATCCTTGCCATGGAAACGATGGTACAGACCGGTTATGAATAAAATGAGAATAACCGCCACGATGATAAACACCCCATGTGTCAACTTGAGGGTGAACATACCGGCTATGGAAATGCCGTCTTCTCGCATAATAAGAAGAGGAACTAACGCTGCGACTGCGAAGACTGAACCCAGCAGAACCAATCGAAGGTATTTTCCTGCGCGGTCCCGAAAACTGGGCCATTCGCCATCGGCCCAAAATCCACCGAGATATGAGGCTGCCGGCATAAAAGGACCAAACGCGGCCGATGAGAATCCGCGTGCCGTGTTGGGAAATTTGCGACCGATTTCGAGGAAGCCGACGGCCTCGAGCCCGAGCATCGACGATGCGACGACCTTATCAAACGTATCGATAAAAATTCCCATGAAACCAAGAAGCTGAATCTTTCCACCAAAAACAAAGAAAACGCGCAACATGGACCGGTCAAACAACGCAGGGGACAAGCGCAATCCAGGCAGTTTACGAAATACAAAAAAAGCCATGGACACAATCAACGTCAAGGTTTTGGCCGCATACGCATAGAGCAGGCCTAACACTCCCGCGCCAAAGGGCAAAAGGGTAAAAATTAACACCACTTCCAAAACTACGGTGGCGAGGGACACCCAACTGACGAGAGCTGTTTCCTGTAATCCTTCCAGAATACCGCGAAATCCGCCCAATCCAATATCGAGTAAAAAAATCGCTGCCGATCCCAAAATCAGTGAGCGCGCCATGTCGTTGAATGCCGGGTCGACGCCATGTTCAGCAAGTAATAACGGTGCGAGAAAAGCAAGAATCCCATACACGGCAAGACTGACAGCAAGCATGGCAAAGACGCCGGTGGACAAGAGACGGCTGATTCCGTTTGTATCGTTTTCTCCATGATACGACGCGGTATAGCGTACATACACATTGCCGACACCAAAGGCGGTGAGCCCGGCATATGACAGAATAACAAAACAGATCGTCCAGAGACCATATTCACGAAGCCCAATAAAGCTCAGGATAAAAGGCGTCAGCGCAATGCGGCTGACAAGGTGGAAAAACTGGGTGATGACGCCAGCCGCGGCATTGCCGGCGACTTTTTTGCCGACAGCGGAAACGCTCATTCGTTTTCCCGTGGTATCC
The DNA here is from genome assembly GCF_000429305.1 of Desulfovibrio inopinatus DSM 10711. Lineage (NCBI taxonomy): Bacteria > Pseudomonadati > Thermodesulfobacteriota > Desulfovibrionia > Desulfovibrionales > Desulfovibrionaceae > Desulfovibrio > Desulfovibrio inopinatus. The sequence goes on along the minus strand of NZ_AUBP01000011.1, from coordinate 96,735 downwards.
TGGTCGGTCATGTATGGTCCTATGGGGTGGATGATGAAGAGTTTTGGCCCGAGACGGAATTAATGAATCCCAAGTCGGACCCTGTACTCAGGTCATTTTTAAGCTTGTCGCGAATAGACGTTGTCATATCGACAATAGAGGTACCCATCTGCAAAATCTGCAATGTCGGCATGATTTGTTCAAGCGCGTAGTTGAAGCGGGCCATTCCGGTTTTATCGACATAGACGACATCATTGTCCTGCAACATGTAGTTTTTCGTCATTTGACCGGTTTCAATCATATCTTTCAAATCGATTTCAAGTACGGTGCCTTTTTTCCCATCGAAACGAATGAGATACACCCGTTCTAAACTGGCGGTGTCAGTGGGGCCGCCGGACATCATGATCGCGTCAAGCAACGTCAGCCGCGTTTTGAGTTTAAGTGCTCCAGGTGTTTCGACCTCGCCCATGACATAAACAAGTTCATCATCGGACTCGGGGATAAAGACCACATCGTTATTTTTGAGTCGGGCATTGAGTGCAACATTGCCATCGTTGAGCAGTGATCGGAGATCGATCCATATAATGGTGTCACGCCCGCGAATAATGGAACATTTCGTAAGAAAGGCTTCCTGACGGATAACGGGTAACCCTCCCGCCAAGGCCAACGCTTCCAATAGTGTACCGCGTCCTGGAAAGTGGACAACACCGGGATTACTGACTCGACCCAGCACGAAGGCTTTATTGTTGTTGTACCGGACGATGGACAACGCGACTTCAGGGCGTTCATACAGTTTACCGAGTTTGCTTTTTATCAGCTCGGTTGCTTCGACCATGCTTTTGCCTTCAATATCGAGAATACCGATTCGAGGCAGGGTGATTTGTCCATCCGGACTGATCACGATCTCCTTGCGGGAGAGTTCCGGACGGTTCCAAACCGAAAAATCAAGCACATCGCCTGGCCCGAGTTGGTACTCGTCGGGAACCTCGTTAGAAAATGCTTCTACCGTTGCGGGATCAGCGTATCGTTCCTGATCTCGCACTGGTTCAAGCGTGAACCCTTTTGAAGAGGTCTGGCCTCCATTGGTATCAATGGGAGTCGGCTTCGGGCTGGGACTTGGGCAGCCTGTGAGGGCGAACGCTACAACGCACAACATGAGCATGGTGAGTCGACTGACACCGGATTTGAGCCGGCGCGACTTGTTTTTCAGTGGGAGATGCAACACGCATCCGAGATAATACCGCAAGGCGCCAAAACATTGTGGAATCACTACAACGGAACAATGCAAAGCATAAGTGCTGGCAAACTCGGGTGAAATGTTGTTTTGCCGGGCAATTTCGTTCTTTTTGCCGAGGAAGGGACGAAACAGCACATAGAGTCCGAGAAGCAAACACGCAACAGCCAGAAAAGGTTTCCCCAACGCAAGAAGAGTAATGCAAGCAGGAAGCGACAAACACGAAATACCGCCACGGAGAAGAATACGTTGGGTCTCAGCAACCCAGAAGCCTCGAGTTGCGCCGTGCCTGGCGCTTACGGCGGCATATCCATAGCCGGTGCGAAAACTCCGTCGCCAATATTGGCCGACGTATTTCATCGCAATATCATGAGTGGTCATGGGGACATTGAGCCGGAGAATTGTCCAGCCCGCGTCAATGATGCGTTGAGACAATTCCGGGTCTTCTCCAGCAACAAGGATATCATCATACCCGTTGACGGCTTCGATGACTTCACGTCGAATGAGTACGTCGCCCCCAAAAGCATTCGTCGGACCGGCAGGTCCGTTCCATTCAATGTCGGCAATAGCATTATATACCGTGTCATTGGGAAAACGTTCCTGACGCAAACCACAGACCGCGCCGACATGCATTTCCGCGTTCGTCAATGCCTGAAGTCCATGTTCAAGCCAATCTTTGTCCAACGTCGTATCGCAATCCATAAACTGAATATATGGTGCCGTTCCGGCTTGATAACCACTATTACGTTGTCGTCCCGGTGTCGGCGCATCCCCGGAATCATCTATGATACACACATCGGGTCGGTTTTGCGCAATGGAAATCGAGGTATCGTTTGAACCTCCATCGACATAGATAATTCGCAAATCGAGATGGGGGCGTCGTGCACGGTCGATGCTGTCAAAACACGCTTCGAGAACCTTTTCTCCATTGATGCCGATGACGACGATATCGACAGCAGTAACATCGTCGGAATGCTCGTGCTGGTAGTAGGGTTGCAGGATCTGCAGGGTCATGAACGTTCCTTTTTCGGCAAAATGCGAGCTGGTACACCTACGGCAATACTGTTGTCCGGTACATCGGTAAGCACCACGGCATTGGCACCGATATCGACATTGTTGCCAATGGTGATATCGCCGAGAATTTTTGCTCCGGCACCGATATCGACGTTATTTCCAATAGACGGGGCGACGGGGTGAGCGACATCTTTGAGACCGATGGTAACCCCCTGACGGATAACGCAATTCTCACCGAATGTCGTATATCCACTGATGACAATGGCGCCGAAGTGATCAATGCGGAAGTTTCGTCCGATAATCGCTTCACACGGTAATTCAACGCCACAGAGAATCTGAATAAGCTTAAACAAGATTTTGTAGAGCAAAGAAAACGGTATACGTATAACCCGTGGTTTGATGCGGTAACGCCATCTGCCGAATCGATAAACGACAAGAACCCAAAAACCTTGTTGGAATGGGTCGTTACCGTGTGCGGCAAGATCGTTGCGGATATTGTCGAACATGATGTCACCACGGGCGTTGTGGGCTATATGTCCCACGCTTCGTATCACGGAATGCCGCCACCGCGCATTGTATGATGGTTCGAGAATACTGGCGTTTTGAGCGACATAAAGGACCGGGACGGCAGTTGACGAGCATGCGTAGCCCATGCCAACCAATCTCTATCGCCGCAACGGCCAGTACGCCGAATATGCCATGATGTTTACGGAAATACAGGTATTGTGAACGCAATCGAAAGGACAATACTTGTGAGCCTCCCGTGTCGAATACTTTGTCTGTTTGGGTTTTACTGCTGGCTCCGCCTTCATGGACGACCGTAGCTTCGGGGAGAAACCAGACTTCCAAGCCGACGTAATTCATTCGACGGCACAAGTCGGTTTCTTCATAATAGAGGAAAAAGCGTTCATCGAAGGTGCCGACACGTTCAAGCGCTTGAGATCGGATGCACGCAAAGGTTCCAGGAACCCAATCGACGCGTTGGGCTGCATCATGCGCCATACCAAGGCGATCGTGTTTTCCAAGAGTACGAGGAAAACGTGCAGCCAATCCGGAGAGGGTAAGAAAAAACGTGAATGGCGTGGGAAACGCACGGGCTGACGGTTCAAGGGTTCCTGATGGATTTTCGATACGGCCACCGACCATGGCGCATGATGGCTCGGTTTCCAATAATCGCAGACATGCATCGAACGAACCAGGCATGACTCGGGCATCAGGATTCAGTAAAAAATAGAATTGGCAATCGACTGCCGAAAAGGCTTGATTGCACGCCGCTGCGAACCCCATGTTCATTGTGTTTTTCAGAAGAACAACGTGAGGAAAGCGTTGCTGAATCATTTCTGTCGAACCATCAGATGACGCATTGTCAACGATCACGACCGTAAAATCACTATGCGGTGGATGAGCAAAGACTGCTTCGAGGCAAGAGGAAAGCAACTCGCACGTGTTATAGCTTATGATAACAATAGCGACATCCATAGTATCGTCCATCATTGTGCTGATGAGAAACCATGAACCGCGGCATCTCTTTCTTGATAAATATCGAAGACTCTGTCCAGCCGTGTCAACTCAAACAGTGCACGAACTTCCTTTCGTAATCCACAAATTTTCATATCTCCGCCGCTGTTTGCAAGTTGGCGGAGTGATGAAACCAAAATACCGAGTCCTGCAGAATCAACAAAGATAACATTGCTAAGATCCATTACAATTTTGTTCATTCCGTTTTTAACACACTGCACAGTAATATTTTTTATGTGAGGAGCTTGAATCGCATCAAGCCGACCATCTGGTTCGAGAATGGTGATATTATTTTCTGTTGTGTGTTTCATGTCTTGGTATCCTTTGTGGAATTTATTCATCTCTGAAATCAATTTGTCATGGCTTTTTAAAGCGGTATAAAACGTTTCTGCATTGTGAGGATGTTTGCCGTTTCGTTCTTTTCATATGTGACGTTGTCCATAGATTCTTTAATAATGAAAATACCGTAACCTCCAGGAGGATGGTTATCGAAATCCGGGTCAGGGACGTCATCAAAAGCAAAACCGAGACCATGATCGGTGACGCATAGCGTTATTTCACCGGAGTCGACAGCAATATTTAGTGAGATGTCTTTTATATGTGGTTTTGTGTGTTTTATGGCGTTTGTAACAGCCTCGCTTAATGCAAGATCAACGGCCGCTGCGACATCGATCGGTATTTGTGCCAATGATATTGCGAGTGCAACAAGTCCTGCAGATATTGTTAAGCTCTCAAGTTCTGCAGGAAACGTAGCGCGAAGTTCGAATGTGGCATTCATGTTATTTGCCCTGAAAGTGGGGTTGGATACGCTGCTAAAGCATCTTCGACGTTGGGATGAATGTCGAAAATTGTATGTAGCTTTGTCATTGTGAAAATCGTTTTGAGCTTATCCCGAAGGCCACAGAACTTCATCTCCGCGTGACGTTCCTTCAAAGCACGGAATACAAAGACAAGCGCCCCAACACCGGAGCTATCCATGAAATCGACTCCGGATAGATCGACAACAATACGCAATATTTCGGAATCGATGTCTTCAAGCAGTGCTTTTTTGGCTGCTCCGGCGGATTGAGCATCAAATCGTCCTGTCATGGAGACAACGGCCACAAGGCCGACTTGGGAGTGCGTAATCATTAAGGTGTGTTCTGTCATGATGGGTCCTTTAATGTGGTGCCGCGAAGTGAATGAGGTGTATAATGAATAATCATAAGGCTGAAATCATCATCAAGTGGAGTCTGTTGTCCGTAATCCATAATGTTTTTATACACGCTGGAAGGAATTTGGTCCAAGGGAAGTTCATTGCAATGAGAGAGAAATTGCTTGAGATTTTCAAGTCCAAAAAGATGTGTTTTGTTGTCCTCTCGTTCAATGACTCCATCGGAGTATAAAATGACTTTGTCGCCGGAAGTGAGTTGGATTGTTGATTGAGCAAAGGGAAAGAGTCCTCCCATTCCAACAAGTGTTCCCCCGGTTTCCAAATGCTGCATGTGACCATTCTTTGAGAGAACCAATCCTGGGGGATGCCCTGCATTGGTGGAGATGAATTGTCCATTGCGATATAAAATTCCATAGAACATGGTGAAATGTCTTCCAAATCGTTCAATAGGAAAAAGCAGATCCAGTTCTTCTAGTACATTTGCTGGTTCAATGATATATCCCTGCGTTTTATCAATAAGAATACCAGAATGAAGATTTAATAGTTGGGCCACGCTGACAGCAACCAATGCCGCAGGAACGCCATGTCCAGCAACATCGAGAAGAAAGAGTCCCAAGGCATCGGGGGAAAACTTGATAACGCCAAACATATCACCCCCGACGTGTGCACTGGGTTCGAATCGCCAGGCGATGTGAGCGAAGTCGATCTCAGGAAGTGACGACGGCAAAAAACTACGTTGTATCGTCGCCGCTGCCAATAAGTCCTCGTTGAGACGTTCCGTATAGTCGTGAAGTTCGTCATGAGCGTACTGAAGTGCAGCTTGAGCGGCATGGTGTTCACTCATATCGCGTACAACGCCGAGGACTTGGGACTTACCGCCAATATTAAATCGCGTCGCACGGACTTCTGCTGGAAATGTGGAACCATCTTGGCGTATGAAGTCGATTTCAATGGAGACGGATGAATGGGTTTGAAGATCGCGAACGGTACGACCTGCTTTTTCGAGCATGGTCACAGGGTGGAGGCTGGTGACAGATTTTCCTCGAAGTTCTGCATGGTTGAAGCCAAGCATGTTAAGCATTGTCTCGTTGGCATCAAGGATGGTTCCGTCGAGTGTATGCAAAATGATACCATCACCGGCATATTGAAAAATTTTTCGAAATTTCGTTTCCCGTTCAGCTAATTCCCGCTCGGCATGCTGCCGTTTTCTGTCATTTTCCATAGATTGGAAGAGCGCGGCACAAGTGGAAAGAAACGGCGATAAAAAATCTTCGATATCTGTTCCTGCATGATTTCTCTCAACTCCAGCCAAACACACTAAGCCGATGACACGATGTTGCCGTAGAATAGGCAGGCACACAATATTGGAGAGGCCAGCTTCAGGAGAGGGCGCATTGTCAAAGACAGCACGTTTGGATGTAAAAGCCTGACGGATACGAGGAAACAAAATGCGAAGCTGGGTTCGCCATAATGATGGAGAGGACGCGGTTATAGTATTCCGGAGGTGCAGCAGTGCCGATGTTTTCAAGTGAGGTTTATTTTTTCTGGTATACAATACTTCTCCGACGATACCAAAACGAGCACCGGTGATTGCTTGTAAAATATGAGAGAGCTTCTGGAAGAGTGCTTCTGGGCCTGGCGATGCAAGGTATGCATCTTGACTTTTACGTAGGCCGTCAAGCAACACGTTCGTTTCCATTATACGCTTTTGGGTTTCGATACGTTCTGTAATGTCATGTTTTATCGCAATGAAGTGTGTAATAATCCCCGTGTCATCCACGATGGGCGTGATGGTTTGTTCTTCATGATAGATCGTGCCGTCTTTTCGTTTGTTGATAAGCTCTCCACGCCAGACTTGTCCGGAATAGATTGTGTTATACATAGCGTTATAAAACGCCATGTCGTGCTTTCCTGAACGCAGTAATTTAATATTAAATCCGAAAACTTCATAAAATTCATAGCCTGTCAGGGTAGTAAATGCCGGATTGATCCATTCGATATTTCCATCGGGCGTCGTGATAACAACGGCGCTGGCCGAGGCTGCTAACGCAGCGCCGAGAAGTTTGATTTGCGAGGATTCCGCCTCATCGGTCATGGATCGCAGAACGAAAACAATACTGACCTCGTGCTTGGCATTCGTGAAGCGTGTTGCCGACAAATTGACGGTAACAATGCCATTGGTGGTAAAAAGTTCGTAGACGGCATCAAGATTTTGTTCGTCAACTAATAGGCGGGTAATCGGATGCGCGGAATCCGGGAGCGTGACACCGTTCAACCGTAACCGAGCGATGTCGGTCACCGGTTTCCCGAGAATGGCAATGCGGGCTTGTCCAAGCAGACGACAGAAAGCTGCATTACACCATTGGATGGTTCCACTATTGTCAGTCCAGACAATAGCTTCGTCAATGGAAGCAAGAGCCGTTTCCATCTTGCCGAGGACGGCATGAAGTTCATCGACGAGCTGTGTAGAATCTTTTGTCACGCGAGTGATTCCTTCTCCGATAAGGGCGTAATATACGCAACAAAACGCGGAGGGAAAGAATCAGGCTCTCGCTCTATGCGATGTATTGCAGCGAGAATATGACCGTCTCCGGCCTTGATATCCAACGCAAGACTCTCTCCGAGTAAGGTAGGAATTTGTGTTTCCAGGTAGCGAGAAAATCCAAGGTGGTGCGCGTCCCGCAGTTTTTCCGGAATAATGGTTGTCAATGAAGCGCCGAGGAGATCTTCGGCGTTCCAATGAAATGTTGTGCAAAACGCGGGATTAACATCGGTAATAATTCCCCGATGGTTGACATGAATGCAGGGGACTTTCTCTTCTTGTGAAGATATGGAGTATTCTGTCATGAAAATTTCCCAAATGCAGGACTGTATGAGAGAAAAAATTAATAGAGAATACAGTATACACAAGAAAAATATTTTTTTCTATGCCTTGAGGTAAGGTTTCAAAGTTGACTCATTACAGTGTAACGTTTGCTGAGGTAATCTCAAGAGTAAGAAAAAATGACAAAAGCACTGAACGATAAATCATACAAGAAAGAACAAAAACAATAAATTCTTTTTATGCTTGGCGGCATTGTCTTTGGTATGATTGCGTTGCGGGAGGAGAGAACAAGGAAAGACGTCGTCATCAGCGTCTTTCCTTGTTGGAGAGCAATTCTAGAATGCGTTTTAACGAAATCTTCGAAATCAGCAGCGTCCTCAGGTCCTAAAGAAGCGTTTCAGTCGAGAAAGCTTCGACGAACTTAAGTAAAAACGACCGTTTTATTTCCATGCACAAGAATGCGGTCTTCCAAGTGCCATTTGACAGCGCGTGCAAGGACGGTTCGTTCGAGATCCGATCCAAGGTTTTTCAGATTGTCCACATTTCTCCGGTGGGTCACTCGGGCCACATCTTGCTCAATGATAGGGCCTTCGTCGAGTTCTTCCGTGACATAGTGCGCCGTTGCACCGATGAGTTTCACCCCTTTATCGTATGCTCTCGCATAGGGATTCGCACCAACAAACGCTGGCAAAAAGGAGTGGTGGATATTAATAATCCGGTTGGGAAAAGGAGAGATGAAGCGAGCGGTAAGAATTTGCATATATCGCGCTAGAATTACAAGGTCTGTGTCGTCCCCTAATAACTTCAGTATGGCGTCTTCAGAGGCTTCGCGGTTATCTTTATCAACCGGGACGTGATGAAAAGGGATACCGAATGCTGTCACTTCAGCTTCAAGGTCAGAGTGATTACTTATGACTTGGGTTAAGTTGCATTTGAGATCGCCGCGTTGGACCCGCCACAAGATTTCTAAAAGTGCATGATCATGCTTGGAAACAAGCACAGCGGTTCGCTTGGGCTCGCTGGCATAGGAGATTTGCCAGTCCATATCAAACCGGTCGGCCACGACGTTTCCGAAAGATTCCTCAAGAGATTCTTTCGATACATTGAGATGCGGCGTTTGAAATTCGAGCCGCATAAAGAATGTTCCACCTTCAGGGTCGGTGGAATGCTGATCCAGGTCGTTGATATTGGCATTATGGGAATAGAGAAATGTCGTCACGGCCGAGACAATGCCTGGTCGGTCGGGACAGGTGATAAGCAAGCGTGCAGTATTGTTCATGAGAAATGTCTCCGTCGATGAGAAAATAAATATCGCGGCAACCTACGTGAAAGCATCCGTTTTGAAAATGGCGTTGCTGCCTTGAATTTACGGAAAAAGCACGCTAGTTCGATTGAAGAGAGCCGGTGTCCCAATTTCTTTGTATGACGCTTGTGTTGGTCCTTGGGTTGTGGAGGTCGAAGGTGAAAGAAAAGATTTTGTTTGTTGATGATGAGCCCCGAGTACTGAAGGCGATACAAAGGAACTTACGGAAAAAATTTGATGTCGAAATTGCAATTGGCGCTCATGAGGCGCTTCAATGCATCGCATCAAAGGGACCGTTTGCCGTCATCGTATCGGATTTAAGCATGCCCGATATGGACGGCATCGAATTTTTTGAACGGTTACGCCGCTCTCAACCTTTGAGTGTCCGTATTATGTTCACTGGTAATGCCGATGTGCAATCGGCGATGGAAGCGGTCAACAAAGGACATGTTTTTCGCTTTCTCATCAAGCCAGCGTCCAGCGATATCGTGATGGAGACCGTAAAAGCCGGCTTAGAACAATATCGGCTCATAACAGCGGAAAAAGAATTGTTACGCGGGACACTCGGCGGCATCATTAAAATGATTACCCAGCTTTTGGGGTTGGTAAATCCCGAAGCCTTTGGCCGGGCTTCACGAATTAAAAAGAATGTTGTGGCAACAGCCAAAATTCTGGGAGCTGACCACTTGTGGCGATTCGAGCTGGCAGCCATGTTGAGTCAGATTGGCTGTGTCATGCTTCCGCAAGATACTCTTGGTATGAGTTATCGGGGAGACGTTGTCAGTAGTGAAGAACAGCGCCTGTTCGCCATGCATCCAGTTTTAGCTCGTGAACTTGTTGTCAATATTCCGCGACTTCAAGAAGTGGCCGAAATGGTGGCGTATCAGAATACGTCATTTTCCGGTGAAAGGATGTCTGAAAAGAATGTTACCGGACAAGCCATTCCTCTTGGAGCGCGCATTCTTAAAATTGCTTTAGATTATGATAGTCTTATTCTTTCCGGGAGTTCTGAAGAAAATGCACTGGTGCAGCTAATGGAGCACAAAGAGCATTATGACCCGGAAGTGCTTGAAGCCTTCGCAAGTATTCTTGCATCGACACCGAACCCGAAAATACAGAAGAGACCTGTTAAAGACATCCTTCCCGGAGCGATACTCGCCCAAGATGTGAGGGGAAGAAACGGGATGCTTTATTTTGCCAAAGGCATGGAACTCTCTCAACCCTACTTGGAACATCTGCATCATCTCGTTCGTTCCGGTCATACTGATGACGTCGCCAAAGTTGAGGTTCCTTCTTCAGAACGCACCGTTTGGGGGGATGCCTCATCGAGGTCTGTAAAAGATACTCCGGTTTTGGATGTGCCGGCTGTAGCTATTGGGACGGCTCGGAAGATCATGCAGATGTTTAAGACAATGCTCGATCATGACATGCTCGGCCCGGCAATCGATGCGATATGTAGCGCGCTTGAAGTATATATGGCGAAGGATATCGTACCGCAGGATAAAAAAGAACTCTTTCGACTTATTCGTAGTGGAGTTCTTCTTCTTGGAGAAAACGAGCGGTTTGCCAGTCTCTATCCCGACACGTTGGTTTTTAAGCAAGGTCGTGAATACGAACTTCTTGCCCATCTCAAAATGTTCGCTAAAGATTTAACTATTATCGAATCGGAGAACACATAAGCTGGATTGATTTCGGAACAGCGTACAAAACGGGCGCGTGAAGAGCTGTTCTTCGCGCGCCCGTTTTGTCGATTTGGGTCTGTTTAGAGTAATAGGGCCATTTTTTGCTTCAATGCGTCGACGAGGTATTGGGCATTCGGCAATTCACCTGTTGCCTGCGATATCAGTTCGGGAGGATCGAACTGGCGTCCTTTGGAATGAACAAACCGACGGTTCCAATCGAGAAACGGTTTGAAATCTCCAGCTCGAAAATGCTCATCCTGTGCACCGAGGTCTTTGATCAGTGCATTATAGAGCTGCGCAGCATAGACATTCCCTAGCGTGTATGTCGGAAAATACCCAATAGCCCCAAGGGACCAGTGGATATCCTGCAGTGCGCCGTCACTATCGCTGGGGGGGGTGATATTAAGAAATTCCTGCATACGTTCGTTCCACGCTGCAGGCACATCTTTGACGTTGAGTTCGCGCCGCGTCAGACCAAGTTCGATTTCGAAACGAACCATGATGTGCATGTTGTATGTAAGCTCATCGGCATGAACCCGAATGCAGTCCGGACAAACATGGCTGACATAGCGTGCCATATCGTGTGGGGTGAATGCCGCAAGTTGTGGAAAGTATTGCCTGGCAATAGGAAGGGCAAATTCCCAAAACGGTAGGCTGCGACCAATGAAATTTTCAAAAAGGCGCGATTGGGACTCATGCACCCCCAGAGAGACATATTGCCCCATAGGAGTGCCGAAGTGTTCAGCGGGTAATCCTAAAGAATAGAGCGCATGACCAGTTTCATGGATGCCGGCCAGGAGTGCTTTTGTGAAGTCGGATTCATCATGAGCGATGGTAATACGCACATCACCGGGAGAGAGTTGTATGGAAAAGGGGTGAGCCGACTCATCCATGCGTCCGCTTTGAAAATTATAGCCGAGCGCGGTGGCAATATCTTGAATAAATGCAGATTGCTCTGCTACTCCATATGGGCCGGGGGGCAAGATCGGGCACGCCTCCGCCGTGTCACGTTTCTTCACGATGTCTTGAAAGAGTTCCGTCAAGTCTTCACGAAGTCTGGAGAAGAGGTGGGCAACATCACGGGTTCGGCTTCCGGGCTCGTAGGCGTCGAGGAGGGCGTCATACGGTTCCTCTTCATACCCTAAAGCTTCGGCTTTCGTCAGCGTCAGGTCAAGGATCTCGCGAAAGAGTGGTTCAAATATCGCAAAGCTATTTTCTTTCCGCGCTTCAAGCCAGGCATCTTTGGCGCGTGCTGCTGTTTCGGCAAGTTTTGAAGCGAGTTCCGCAGGGACTTTCACTTCTCGTTCATAATCCTGCCGCCAACGATGTAAGTTTGTCATGATGACGTCGCTGTGTTCCGTCGACGATGCATGATCTTCAGCTTGGCTGAGAAGACGGCCAATTGATGGATCGGTTCGGCGTTGGTGAATAATTCGTGTTAAAATTTCAATCTGTTCAGCTCGATACGGACCGCCTTTCGACGGCATTTTGGTTTGGCTATCCCAGTCGAGAAGTTCGAGAGCGGATTCCAGGCGACTGACTTCCGCAAAAAGCGTAACAAGTTGGGAATACGCGGTGTTGTCATTCATACAAAGTGCCTTCGGTACAAGGATGTGAAAGGTTTACGCCAGATCAAGAGATTCCATGGTCAAGAGTTTGCGGCCTGATCGTTCCAGAATACGCCTGGCTTCTGCGGCTTCCTTCGTATCAGAACACGACAGATGGTGCGTCAAGACATTGAGTTTGTCCTTTTCTTCAAAATAGGCGCGAATAACCTGGAAGGGATCGCGCAATTTGCTGAGTGCATCGAACCAGCCTACCCCTTCAGCGTAGACAATAGTTGAGGCGGCATGGGCTGCAATAAGAGCATAAATATAACGCTGAGGGACGTGGGTAAAAAGACGATCCTTGTGTGCCTCGACAAGACACGTGGGGCAATACGTCGTGTAGAGACGAGATAAAATGGGATCGTTGGCGATGTCGGGCGTGTTTTCTACCAGGGTGTTCAACAATGAATCGGCAAGACGATTCATTTCCCGAGCTAGGGCTAAGCTTATTTCTGTTAACGGCTTGTTTCCCCCTGCCGCTTTTCGTTCGCGGAGCATAAGCTTCGCTTCATTGGATGCACGAAGACGCAAAATGTCGAGAACATCCGTGACATAACAATCTTTTATAGCCAGGAACTCGTCTTCCGTCATGACGAGTCCCCCGAGGATTTCATAGGAGGAACAGATAACGCCGGTTTTATTGGCAGACGCACCATGAACAATGAGAACGCCTTCCTCCTGGAGGAAGGCCCGTGCTTCGGCCGTGATGAAAATGTTTGCTCCCTCAACAATAGCTCGAGCGGTCGGAAGTCCTTCGGCATCAAGAAAATTGCGCCAATTGCGCGTATTGATGGTATCGGGTCTACCTCCTGCCGGGATAAACAGGTCGGCCTTGACCGTGTTGTGCAACATATTTCGAATGCGCACATTTTCGCGATGGTTCGGGGCATTGGGATCAGCAGTCGATACAACAAATGCCTCTTTTCCGCTGAGGAGAGCAGGGTTGAACGAGTCGATGCTCTTTTCTTCACTGACTAGACGCAACAACTCGTTGTGGTCGAGGCCTTGCGGATCAAAGGCTGCCCCATGACCATCCGACATGGAGACGATGACGGCATTTTCGCCGTACTCATTATGGAGAATGCGTACAGCATTCCCGGCAACATCTCCGGCCGGTCCTCCAGTCAGTTTGACTGTAAACGGCATGCTGCGAGGATCGATGCCGAGATGGCGCAATATCTCTTCGGCAAACACGACAACGCCGAGACTCGTGACGCCATATTGCTTGTGATTGATGCCCGCTTTGGGCTTTGAACTCATGAACGCCTGTGGGTAGGGGTAACCGCGCATTTTGGCGCGTTCTACAGCCCATACAATATGTTCGGGGTCAATATTTTCATCTGGTCCCAGATAGATAAGTTCCTGCTGCCCGAGATAGTCGACAAGATCGGGCAAGGCTGGGCTGTCTTCATCGGGTAAAATGATGTCGAGAAGAGAATCGACCATGCTTTTAAAGGCCAATCCACATTCGCCGCCTGGTCCAAGTAAAATGACCGCTTTGGCTCCGCCTTCAGGGATATCCTTGTTTTTATATTGTTGCGCTCGTGCCAAGTTTGTGACTTCGGTGAACACGCGATTGGATTCAACTTCAAATTGTTCTTGAGTACGGGTGGGAACAATACGAACGCCTCCACGAGAGGTTTCTCGATAGCGAACGTGAAATCCCTGCGATAACGGCCCATGGAAAAAGAAGAATCCGTATGGTCGATCTTTTTCTGGAATATCCGCAAGATAATCTGAAGATAAACGGAAACTCAGCCCGTAGCGCGACGGGAGAAAGTAGTTTGTCCGGAGGGTGAATTTAAAGAAGTGAAGAATTTGATACAGTACTTCACGTGCGACATCATCATCAATGCAGTCCGTGGCCGCCTTGGCTTTATCGTAGATTTCGCGACTTCGATCCGTCCCCAATGGCGTGATTTTGAATACTTTCGGATCAAATCGGGAATAAAAATATTGTATGACAAGGTCGGTCTCATCGGGGTGTGCCAAGAGTGAGCGTACGATATTGTCCGAGGTAAAGGCATACAAATTGGTTTTGATAAGAAACTGATGGGCAAATTCACAGGCAGCCTGGAGAAGGGCAACTTTTTTGATATTCCATCTCCGGTGGTCGGCAAACCATTGCAGATCATGGGGCGCAAGCCATTTTATAAGCGGAAGCTGATCTTTTATTGATCTCCAGACATGGTCCGCCTCGTAAAGTGGTTGACCGTTGAGTGTCACATAAAAACTGAGAACACCGAAAACCGGAACGCCATCTTCGCGAAAAATATCGAGATAACCTCTATGAATATGTAACCCGGCACGCACAAGCAGGCGAACGGCGCGACCGAGAAGTCCTGTCCGTGGAGGGTTGGCCATAGCACAAATAATGCGTGATTCTTTTTCGTTCTCGATAGGGGTCAAGGTAACATGGACGTCTTCGCATCGACATTGGGTTCGTTCGATATCGAAATGCCTGGCTGCACGGATGGGGTCGAATTTCTCGACATATTGAGCCGGAGCACGGCGCAAAAAAGCGATGAATTCATCTTTATCGGCTTGGCGAACAACACCTTCCTCAATCGCTTCGGCCGTATCGTGTTGGATCTTTTCATCATTGGGGAGAGCTGGGTTTGCATCTTCAATTGTGAAATCATCAAGGCGTAAGGATGAATCAAAACTCTCGTACATAGCTGCCGAAATAACATGCGAGCGTGCAATGTCTTTGAGTCGTCCGAGAAATCCGTCGATGTCCTCTCCCGGTGCGAGATAGGTCACTTTGGTTTGTTCAGGGTTGCGGATGGCTACGGTGCGGCCTTCGCGGGTGACTTGACCGGAGATGAGCGAGCGTAAATGTTCCACTTGCTCTTCAAGGGTGTGTGTACGGAAATAATATTCTGGAAGGTTATCGAAGAACCAGGGGGCAAGTCGATCGGCATGACTATCGAGTTGTCTTCCCAGTTCATCGATGACAAGACGGCGTTCAGACTCGGACAGTGCAGACATAGGCGCATCCCTTTTTATGTATTAACAAACCAGTAAAGAGTACCAGCGGGTGAGATTCGGGCAGCCGGGTAATCTTGCGCAGCTTCGTGTGGATTGGTGGTAATGCGCTCAATAAGAGTTTTTTTGGCTTCACCAAACGCGAGAAAGAGGACGGTGCGGCTCGCGTTGAGTACAGGCAGCGTCAGACTTGTTCGAGCCACGAGCGGTGTATGCCCGGCGACAGGGACGTAGACCGCCCAGGCTGACGTTTCGTCAAGCGAGCTTTGTCCGGGGAACAGAGAGGCTACATGTCCGTCCGGCCCCATGCCGAGCAGACAAAAATCGAAGCAAGGAAATTTTCCTGGAGCAACGTCGGGGAACGCTGTGCGCATTTCATTTTCATATGTTTGAGCAGCGTTTTCCGGGGGAATAGTATCGCCACGGATGATATGAATATGCGATTGGGGTAAAGGAACACGGTTGAGGAGGCGTTCGCGGACTAAAGCGTGATTGCTTAATGTATCGCTTGGAGTGACCATGCGTTCATCGGAAAAAAAAATGTGGGTTTTCTCCCAGGGAAAATTTTTTCCTGGATCACCTGAAGCCAGTGTTTCATATACATTATTGACCGACGATCCCCCCGTGAGGATACACATAAAACGTCCTCGAGCAGCGATGCTTTCGTCAGCGCATTCTCGAAGATATTGTGCAGCCCGAGCTTGGGCTTCTTCCGGGGTGGGGAAGCGGCGCACGATCATACCGGACATGGTCTGTTCTCCTTATAAACGGTACAGGACCTGAAATAGCACAAGTATATCGAGTATGAATGATTTTGAACTTTTTTTAAAGTCCTGATCGACTTATACACGATATTTTCATATCAAATAGGATGTTTACTCTTTTGGAGTATATCGCCATATGCTACAATACCAAATACGGCATTGTCATCCAAATGTGATAAACCTTGTTTGAGGAAGAGACATTTATGGTTACGTATTACCGTCCTACTATTATTAAATATGGTGTCGGCTTTGGCTCAGCTCTCGCTATGGCTGTTTCTTTTTCTATCAACAAATCGATCTTTTGGGCTATTATCCACGGTGTCTTAGGGTGGATTTATGTCCTTTACGCATTGCTGTTTGTTCAGTATTGAGGTGCAACTCTCATTGACATGTGGCCACGCCTCTCCCCGGCTGAAGGTTTCGTTTTTTCAGTCGCCAACGACTCGAGGAGTTCTGTGTGGTAAAACCTCCTGATGCCAGCTTGCAACGGCAGCGGGCGTTTACTTTTGGACTGCGGAGTAAGCTGCTTACGTTCGTCTTATTGACGTCGTTGGCCCCGCTCGTCTTTTTGCTCAGTTCATATGACCACAATATGAAGAAGGTATTGACAGAGGCAGCCTATAATTCCCTCTACGCTGCAGCCAGCAGAGCTTCGGTCAGCCTTGATGCGTTTCTTGAAAAAAATGTGAGTTTACTCACTGCAGAAGCTCGGTTGCCAGCCATTGCAGACGTCTTGCAAACATCGGATTTGGATCAACATTCCGTCATTGATATCAATCGATTCATTGACATGGTTCGTGCTTTTAATTGGGAATACCGCGATTTGCTCATTTCCATTGAGATAGCATCGCCGCAAGGTGGTATTATTGCCGGGTCCGGACGTGCTCGCCCAGGTGGATATGTTGGAAAAAAGCCATTTTTTTCCAGAGCATTGGAAGAACCAAATGTCTTTCGACCATCATTTGAAATCGATCAGGAATCGGCGAAGGCCGAACTTGTTTTTGCCGGAAGCGTGTTTGACGAGCAAGGGAATGCGCTGGGTGTACTCAGCGTGATTTTTGACGCGGCTGTTTTTAGTCGTATTCTTCGTACATACTCTGATGCCGCCGGACCAGGGTCTTTTCCTATGCTTGTGGACGATCATTTCGTTCTTCTTGCGTTGTGTGAAGCAGGAAAGTCTGATTTGTCCTCATGCTTATATCGCCGGCTCATTCCTCCAAGCCCGGCTATGGCGGAAAAGCTGCGGAGTCAGGGGCGACTTCTTCCGTCACGAGCTGGACCGGAGTCAATCCACCTCTCGACGGCTTTAACCGCGGGCTTGTTGCAAGCGGACAAAAACAGACCCTATTTTGAAACGGATATTCGATTACGAGGCCACGAAGAACACATGGCCGCCGCCGTGTCGGAAGTCTCGTTATTACCGTTTCAAGTCGTTTTCATGCAACCACAGAGCTTTTTTTTGAAACCTGTTGTGAATCAGACTCAACAGGCGCTCATGTTGGCCGTGTTTGTTGCAGCCGTTGCTGTGCTTACTGCGTTGATTATGGCTGTTATTATTGTTTGGCCCATCTCCCGGTTGACCGGGGTCGCGATGCAGGTGGCGAATGGAGATTACAACGCTCGAGCTCAAATTGAGACACGGGACGAAATTGGTCTCTTGGCTTCGTCGTTTAATGCTATGACCAATAAACTGTTGTCCGTCCAAGCCGATTTGGAGCGAAAGGTTGAAGAACGGACCAAGGACTTGAGCCGGAAAGCGCATGAATTGGAATTTGCCAACCAGCGATTGCGCGAGCTTGATGAATTGAAAACGGCGTTTCTTTCATCGGTTTCCCATGAACTCCGGACCCCATTGACCTCGGTATTGGGGTTTTCCAAATTATTGCGCAAAGATTTTGCGACATCCTTTGAACCGTTGGCCAAGAACGATTCACGACTTCAAAAGAAGACCGGTCGTATCCGAGAGAATCTTGATATCATTATCCACGAAGGGTTGCGCCTGACTCGTCTCATCAATAACGTTCTTGATTTGAGTCGTATTGAGGAAGGCAAAATGATGTGGAATGATATGCCTGTCAGACCGGTTGATATCGTGAATAGAGTCGTGCGGTCGGTCATGATGCAATTTGAAGAGAAGAAAGGCGTTCATCTGGTGGTCGACATTGAAGACGGCCAGCCTGATTTCGTGCTTGATTCGGATAGACTGGAGCAGGTACTGATCAATTTGCTTGGCAACGCGATAAAATTTACTGAGAAAGGCGTGATTCGCCTGGAATCGACGTTTTCGCCTCTTTTAGGGTACCGATTTGAAGTAAGCGATACAGGAATTGGCATCGAGCCTCGAGATATTGAAATGGTTTTTGACCGATTTCAACAAGCGGTGTCCGATGATACGCTGAACGGTAAACCTGTCGGAGCAGGGTTAGGGCTGGCTATTAGCCGAGAAATCATTGCTCATTACAGGGGGGATATTTTCGTATCCTCCATACCAACTCAGGGAAGTATTTTTGTTGTTACCTTGCCGGTATCACTTGCTGTTTTAGATCAAGAAAGCGCGTAATACCTCACGGATGACATCCTCGTATTCTATGCGTTGAGAGTAGTGTTGAAAAAAACGAATAAAAGTGATGTGTGACCGGATCAAGGGGTACTGCGTATTTGAGGGTGTGTCACGAACTGTTCAGACATTCCATGTACACACCGTCTTATTTCTTCGTGTGGAATCTTGGAACGAGGCTGGGTGGTTAAATATCCCCCCAATATTTGAATGCCTTCATGAATTCGTAACTCATCATATGATACACTGATAAAATCCCCTTTGCACGGCAAAGGGGGCTCTTCAAAACCTTTTAGCATACAAGGAAAAAACACCTCATGGCACACGCTTCGGCCACGCTTGTCAAAAAGGCCGTTCATCAAAATACCGTTCTCAGTCGCCAGGGCATGTTGGAACGCCTTTTTAGTCTCTGGTTTTCCGGTTTTGTGTACAATCAGATATGGGAAGATCCGGATGTCGACCTTGAAGCGCTTGAAGTTGATGATTCAAGCCGCATGCTGACGATTTCGTCTGGCGGATGCAATATCATGAATTACCTTCTTGCATCGCCCGAAGCCGTGTTTGCTGTGGATCTCAATATCAATCATATGAGTTTGGCTCGGCTGAAAATAGAAGCTGCACGTCGTCTGCCCGATCATGACGCATTCTTCACGTTTTTCGCCAAGGCAGACAGTCCTATAAATGTTCGTCGCTACCACGAATATATCCGGGACCATCTTGATGCTACCACGCGCAGTCACTTTGATACCTGGATTTTCTCAGGGCTCAACGGTCCACGAATCAACTATTTTCAGGACAATTTGTACGACCATTCCAAACTTGGTTGGTTTCTGCGGTTTCTGCATCTGGCGACACGCCTTTTCGGAAAGCATCCGGCTGAAATTTTGAAAGCAAAGACGCTGGAAGAACAGGAAGCATTGTTTAATCGTCATATTGCCCCGTTTTTTGATCATTGGCTTGTGAAGGCGCTTGGTCGCTCACCGATCATGGTGTACAGTTTGGGGATTCCTCCACAGCAATGGGATGCAATGAAAGCTGACCTCAAGCAAACGAATATGATTGAGGAATTTCGGTACCGGGTGCATCGGCTCACGTGTGACTTTCCCATTCAGGATAATTATTTTGCATGGCAAGCATTGAGCCGGCGATATGACCTGAAAAATAGACAAGCGCTCCCACGGTATCTGAAAGAAGAAAATTTCGATTTGCTCCGTGCGAATGTCGATCGAGCTGAAACACATGTGACCACGCTTTCAGCCTTCCTCCAAACACAAGAGACCAATTCACTTAATCGATTCGTGCTGCTTGACTCCCAGGATTGGATGAAACCTGAAGCGATGATTGAACTGTGGTCGGAAATTGCGCGTACGGGTCAACCTGGAACTCGCGTTATTTTCCGTACAGCCGGGGAAATTTCACCCTTGGAGGCGATATTCCCGCAGGACCTGAAAGATACATTTATTTACGAACCCGAGTTGTCGCGCGCCATGCATGCGAAAGACCGTTCTGCTATTTATGGCGGGTTTCACCTCTATCGTATTCCTCGATAGGAGATCGGACGACCATGACCGAGCAAACGTGCGGGCAACAAACGAAAATGGACAGGATGTATGTCCTGCAACGACATATCTATGATCTGACCAGAAAGTATTATCTTTTTGGGAGAGATCGCTTGTTGACGTCCATGATTATCCCTGAGCATGGGCGGGTACTCGAGATGGGCTGCGGGACGGCGCGCAATCTCATCAAACTGGCAAAACTTCGACCGGATTTGCAGTTGTATGGTATCGACGCCTCATGTCGCATGCTGGAAACTGCGAAGAAGAAAGTCGTTTCGGCCGGGATCGAACAGTCGATTGCGCTTAATCCCTGTTTGGCTGAAGACACCTGCCATCTGGAGACGTTTTCGTTAACCGATCCGTTTGATGCGGTGTTTTTCTCCTATTCGTTATCCATGATTCCTACTTGGGATCAGGCTCTGGCTGCCGGATTGCGAAATGTCAAACCGGGTGGAAGTGTTTACATAGTTGACTTTTGGGATCAAAACGGCCTCCCGGAGTGGTTCGGGAGACTCTTGCGATCTTGGCTTGCCTTGTTTCATGTGCATTTCCGACCGGAGCTACTTGATGCTGTTCATCGTCTTGATCAAGCCGGATATGAGGTTGACGTTCGAAGCGTTGGCCGAGGCTATGCATATATTGCGCGAATAAAAAAGTTATAAGCTATACCTTGCTTCAACTTGGCCCTTTGCGTACAGAGGGGACAAGGAATTTTGGTATCCACTCTCTATCACTTTCAACTGAAGGATGCGCCGCATGATGCGATCGCTGTGTTTAGGATTTCTTCTATTGACTATGGCGGTGTCTTCGGCTCTGGCTCAGGATGTGAAACTTGAGTCCGATAAGGACAAAATCAGTTACGCTTTGGGATATAATATTGCCGAAGGTCTGAAACGCGACGGATTTGACGTCGATACCGATATCTTCATTGCAGGCTTGCGCGATGCTGGGAAAGAAGGTGAACCGCAGTTGTCCCGCGAAGATATGATGGCCATTATCGAAAAGTTCAAGACCGAGCTTATCGCCAAGAAACGTGAGGAAGCCAAAAAGCAAGCTGAAGAACTTGCGAAAAAGAATCTCGAAGAAGGGAAGGCCTTTCTCGATGAGAATGCGAAAAAAGAAGGCGTGACGGTCACGCCGAGTGGGCTGCAGTACGAAGTTTTGCAGTCCGGAGATGGTGCAAGCCCTCAACCGACTGATATCGTCACGACGAATTACAAAGGAACGCTCCCCAATGGTGAAGAGTTCGATAGCTCGTACGCCCGAAATAAACCGGCGACATTTCCTTTGAATCGAGTGATTAAGGGATGGCAAGAAGCGTTGGGACTCATGAAGGTGGGGGACAAGTGGCGTGTGGTGTTGCCGGCGAGCCTTGCCTATGGTGAAGCTGGTGCGCCTCCGAAGATTGGTCCCAATCAGCCTCTCGTTTTCGAAATCGAGTTGTTGGATGTAAAACCGGCAAAAGCTCCGGCATTACCGTCCAAAGCCGACAAGCCTGAAGCGACAGACAAGACCAAAGCTGGCGAGGCCTTGGAAAAGGCTACTACGACAGATAAAAAATAGTGCATGTGCCCAGTGTGGCACGAACTATTTATGCTCTCAACGCGGTCGGGAATATGTTTCCTGACCGCGTTTTTTCTTGAAATGTATTCTTTGTTCTTTGGGCCTAAAGATATTTGCTGTGTTGCCCGATAGATATGTGGGGAGAGGAACGCCGCGGGGGCTTGGATCGTCCGGCAAAGAAAGGCCCCGCGGCTCCCATTCATGAATTTCGGAACAACGAGATGAATTATGGCCCGATATCGTTTTCAAAATACATATTCGCCGATTAAGGCGCTGGTTGTTTCGTCTAATGTCGGTCACGCTAAAATCGACCGGGATTTTTTGAAATCTTTGAGGATGCGTATGCCGAATGTGGCCACGCATTCGAAGCATGCCTTTTCGATGCTTGAAAAAGAAGGGGCCGATTTCATCCTGTGTGATGATCATTTAGATGATATGAGTGGAGTGGCGTTCCTTAAAAAATTGCGTACTCATCCACGCTTCAAACACGTGGCCGTCATTATGGTGTCGACGAAACGCGAAAAGCGTTCCGTGGTCTCGGCCATTGTGGCTGGATGTTCCGGATACCTGCTTCGCCCGTACTCTCATGAGACGTTTGCTCGTCAATTGCGTCTTGCGCAGCACATCAATCAATTTGGCTTTGAGGAACGCTTGCGACTTCGTTTGGCCGAGCAGGCGCGAATTGAAGGACGGGCCGACGCGGCCATTCGAGATTTTGAGCGAGTCACATCCAGACCGGACTATGCCAAACGATACTTTGAATCCGGTATGGTTCATCTGGCAAAGTCGGAATACGACAAGGCTATCAGCCTGTTTGCCCGAGCCGTCAAAGTCAATGATTTGTTTTCCGAAGCGTATCTGGGGTTGGCGAAAGCCTGGCAAGCCAAAGGGAATGCTGAAAAGAGCCGGCTGTATGCCGCCAAGGCCGCTTTCGCGTGTGCACGCCAGCGACGCTTTCAATTGCTCAAAGAACAATTTGTTGAGCTTATGGGGAAAGAGGGACTGGATTTCAACCCCTTTCTCGCTTTGGGACGGAGACTTATTCGAGACAAAGACTATACGGCAGCTGTAACCGCTTTGGAACACGCAGCAGAACTTGCTCCAGAGAATGATGAGATTCATGTAGAGTTGGCCCGTGCCTGCCATTTGAACAGGAATCCCGAAAAGGCCCGGACTGCCGTCGCCAATGCATTGTCCGTCAATCCGGGGAACGAGACTGCTCGCATTATGCATAAGCGCCTCACCGGTGAGGATTTTGCTCCTCGTGTTCATTTTGAGCATTTGGAACGTTCAGAAGAAGACCATGATGTCGTCATGCCTTTTGGGCTTCGCATAGCCATGATGGTTGCAGGGGTTTTAACGGAAAGTCTGTACCGATTGCGTCCTCGACTGTTTGCTTGAGTATTTCCCGCAAACTGCGCTTTTTCATAAAGAGGGTGCGTCAAGTTCCGTTGGGTTTGACTTTTCGCCGTGTGCACTTCAAAGTGGCAACCATGCAAAATCGATTGCGGTTATGGGCATGGAAAAGCCTTCTTGTCGCGATTTGTTTGGGCATGGCCGTATCGGCCCTGGGTGCTGAAATCGCTCAAGAGAAAAAAACTATTCATATTATCAACCGTCTCAGCTTCGGCCCGACACCGGGTGAAGTTGAGCGCGTTTCTGCTTTGGGTATTTCTGCCTATATTGATGAACAACTTGCCCCCGATGCTCTGGACGAATCTCCTCTCCTTGAAGAACGCCTTAAATCGTTAAAAACGGTGTCGTTGGATGCCGTGGAATTGTTTCGGGCGTACGGTCCGAAAAAGCTGAAACCGGGAGAGACCATCGGGAAAGATGAGCTCATGGAAAATCGGGCTCGGGCAAGTATTATTTTACTTGAGGCTTCATTGGAAAAAATGTGGCGTGCGACAACAAGCCGGCGTCAACTCCAAGAGGTCATGATTGATTTCTGGTATAACTACTTCAATGTCGATGCTGCGCATGGTCTGACCAGATTATGGGCAGGTGCCTACATGAGTGAAGCGATTCGCCCCAATGCGTTGGGACGATTTGAAGATTTGCTGATGGCGGTGGTGAAACATCCTGCCATGTTGATCTATCTAGAGAATTGGAAAAATACTGATCCGGCAAGCCCAAAAGCGAAAGGACCGTTCTCGGTATTGGATGACACGTTCGCGAGGGTGCTGCTTCATATGTATACGCTGGGTGACCCCTCCGTCTTTAAAAAAGAAGATGTTCAGACCGTAGCGCGAGTATTTACGGGGTGGACGGTTGGGGCACAGAAGAGCCGGCAAGACAATAACGGCTTTGCTTTCGATTCTGAGAGACATGATACCGAAGATAAAATATTTCTCGGAACGCCTTTGACGGCTCAAGGCATTGAAGAAGGGCATGAAGTGTTACACATGCTTGTTCGTCACGATGCGACAGCACGTCATGTCTGTTTCGCGTTGGCACAACGGTTTGTGAATGACACTCCGCCAAAAGAATTGGTCGACCGGATGGCACACGTTTTTTCGGAATCAGGAGGGGACATTGCCGAAGTATTACGCACTATGTTCACCTCTCCTGAATTTTTTGATGAAAAAGCTTGGCTTTCCAAAATCAAAACACCATTCCATTTTGTTGTCTCGGCTGTTCGAGCAACGGGGGCTCCTCTTCGGGAGGTCGCACCTTTGGTCGGTATGGCGCAACTCCTCAATATGCCGCTTTTCCTCGCTCCCGACCCGGATGGCTATCCGTTGTTGCGGAAAGACTGGATTACACCAGGTGCCGTCAATGCACGTATTCATTTTGGTCTTGATTTGTGTGCAATGAAACTGCCACTCTTTCGCGACGCCGATGAGGAGGTAGTACGTACTGCTTTGACACCGGCTGCATTGGAAAAAACACTCGGTGGAGCGTTGACAACGAGAACACGCAAAGCTGCAGATACTGCATCCAAAGAAGAAGCAGGCGCCGTCGTGTTGGCTTCTCCTGGGTTTATGAACTATTAAATAGGCATCGCAACGGAGAGTCCATAAAACGCCACGGATATTTTGATATATCGCGGCCGTGATAGAGGGAAGAACGAGTGAATCGACGAGAATGTCTCGCTTTTTTGGCTGGTTGTGGTGCAGCGACGTTGCTTCCACACCAAGCTGTAGCCTCAGGAAACACAGCGGCGCGGTTTATTGTCGTGTTTCTTCGTGGTGGAGTCGATGCGTTGAGCGTTCTTGTGCCCTATACTGACCCTTGGTACCCCGTCTACAGACCGACAACATCCGTTCCTCCACCGGGAAGCCGACATGGAGGAATTGATCTGGATGGAACGTTTGCGCTGCACCCCGCTTTGGCCGGTCTCCGTCGGTTTTGGGATGCTGGTCAGTTCGCATTTATTCCATGTGCGGGTATTCCCATTTTAGAAAACAATCATCAAAAAGCGCAACGAAATCTGGAGACCGGAATGCCGGGCAACGTCAACGTCAAAGACGGCTGGCTCAATCGATGCGCTGCAGAGCTTGGTACGCCCAAAGGGAAATATGGGCTCATTGCGTTAAGCCGAAGCACTCCATTTATCGTTCGAGGGCGAGAAAGAGTACGTGTGCTTGGAGGTGGTTCATCACGATATGACCGACCTGAAACGCGTTTACCCAGAGCGTATTGGGCTTTAGACCGCGTTTATCCACGGCATGATGATTTAGCCACAGCTTACCACCAAGGCGTTGTGGATCGGAAACGGCGCTTGCGACACATCGGCCGAGAAATGGCGGCCGCGAATGACAGTGCTCCGACAATTGATAGCTTTAAAGAACTGGCAGTTCGACTTGCCAAAGAAATGACCAAACATCCGGAGTACCGCATTGGTTTTTTGCATTTCGGAGGGTTCGATACCCACATTGACCAGGGGGGAAAGGATGGGCTCATGCAGCGTCAACTTGCTGCAACCGGAGAAGGTCTCGTGGCTTTGGCCAACGGCTTAGGTGGACTCTTCGAACAAACTGTGGTTGTTGTCGTTTCTGAGTTTGGACGTAGTGCCCGAGAAAATGATTTAGGTGGAACTGGAAATGGGCATGGTGGACTAGTCTGGCTTTTGGGTGGACCTGTTGTTGGTGGCCGCGTCTTTGGACGTTTTCCCGGATTGGCTGCAGAGTATTTATTTGAAAATCGTGATTTGCCCGTATTGACAGATTTGCGGGATGTTATTGTGCCAATTTTGACGAGGCATATGATGTTTGATGCACATGCCGTTGCGACGGTTTTTCCCGGTTTTACTTCCTCGAATGATGTTGAAGGCATCGTGAAGGTAAATCAGGAATCAAAGAAAATGGAACAGGGGATAACGCATAAAAAACAGGTTTCCCCCTGAAAAGAAAAAACATAGAGTGCTGATCGTTATGTGTCAAAATATACGTTTTTTATCTCGTCGCGTGGCAGACATCCCCCGTACACTATGCCTCCACAGGTCAGCTCGGCTGTTTTGGGGGGTGTTGTTCATGGTTGCTGTGACAGGATGCCTTTTTTGTACAGTTGCCCCCGTGCAAGCTGAAGATGACGAAGCTATAGAGAAGCTTGATCTGCCTGGCCCCGAGGTTCGATATACGGTATCTTTTGTTGGTATTGAAGAATTAGAATTTGTTGATCTTTTGCATAAGGTCTCTAAAACCGTAGAAAAGGAATCGGATCCTCCGGCCTCACTGTTGCTGCTTAAAGCCCGTGCGGATGGCGATGTTTCTCGTTTTCTCGAAGTGTTTCGTTCAAAGGGATATTTTATCCCGCAAATTGCCGTCAAGGTGACTGGGGATAATAAGAAAGGGATTGTTACGTTTGATATAAAACCGGGGCCCCGGTTCGCGTTTGGTTCCGTGAAGATGGTGCTTTCTCCCGATGATGAAGACGCGCGATCACATCTCCCGTCTCTTGCCGATCTCAAGCTCTCCCCGGAAACTCCCTATACCGCATCGGCTGTTGTTGACGCACAAGGAAAAATAGAAAGTGCACTGAAAAACAACGGCTATCCCTTTGCGAAACAAACCAACCGTGAAGTCGCTGTTGATCTTGGCTCCGAGTCAGTCAATGTCGAATATTTCATATCCCAGGGGAAACGCTCCAATTTTGGGACGACATCATTTTCTGGAAGTGATCGAGTCGATGAAGACTATCTTCGAAGCCTCATTCCCTGGAAGACAGGCCAACTTTACGACCTCAGACTTCTGGACAGCTACCAGAGGACGCTCATTAACCTGGGGTTGTTTTCCATTGCCATTGTTGACGTTGATAAAAACGATGTCGATTCTGATGTCGCGAACATTGTCGTGAATCTGACGGAACGTAAACCACGCACCATCAAAGGCGGTGTCGGCTACCAAACCGATTCTGGTCCGGAAGCAACATTGTCGTGGGAACATCGAAACCTTTTTGGCAAAGGAGAAAAGCTCTCCCTGTCGGGCAAAGCCTCGTTGCTCGAAAACTATGCCGAACTGAAGTATACACAGCCACAGGTTCTTTCAAAAAATACAAATCTTGTCGTGACAGGGAAGTTCGCCGACGAAGACAAAGAATCTTTCACCGGTCGGAATCTTTCGGCGTCAGCCTCTTTCGAACATAAATTTTCTCCCTTGTTCAAAGCTGGATTCGGTTTAGGGTATCGATTTTCGTATGTCCAAACGGACGAAGCCAAACCGTGGGAAGAAGGGGCAACCTATGAATTTGTGTCCCTTCCCCTGGGCGTTGGCTACGAAAATCCCAATGATCCCATAAGTCCTTCAGCTGGTGGAAAGTATGGTCTGACGATCGAGCCGTTTTATGACCTGAAAAGCGGTTCTTCCAACTTCCTGCGGAGTGTCGCGTCTGTCATTCATTTTTGGGGGATTACAGACTCACCTCGCATTGTGTGGGCCAATCGTTTGCTTGTAGGAAGCGAGTTTGGGGCCGGGCGTGACGATATTCCTCCTGATTTGCGGTTCTACGCTGGTGGAGGTGGATCAATTAGAGGATATCCTTACCAGACTGTTGGACCATTGCGCGGATCGACACCACTTGGCGGCCGTTCTTTGTTGGAATTTTCTACAGAATTTCGCATTCGCATTATGGAGAATGTCGGGATCGTGCCGTTTCTTGATGGTGGATCGGCTTTTGAAAGCGAAATGCCGTTGACGGATCAGGCTATCCTGTTTGGCGCCGGACTCGGTGTGCGGGTGTATACGCCGATAGGTCCTATTCGGCTTGATGTTGCCACGCCGTTAAATAGGCGTCCGGATATCGACGATATCGTTCAATTTTATATCAGTTTGGGACAAGCATTTTGAAAATACAGCGCAAACGTCTCTTCAGATGGATAGGCATTGGCGTGGCCGGCTTGGCCGGGCTTGTTATTCTCCTCTGTCTTTTGGCCTACGGCTTGTTGCAAACTTCTCCCGTCACGTCGTGGCTGGCTTCTACGGTGTCCAAGGCAGCCAGTAATGAAAACATGCAGGTGGAAATAACCGATATCGGAGGGAGTCTTCCGTTTTCCCCAACCCTTGGAAATTTGCGTGTATCCGATAAACACGGGGTATTTCTGTCTGTTGAGAATTTTCATTTGGGAATGAGCCTGGGAAAACTGTTTTCCGGCGAAGTTTTTATTGAAGATATTTCGGCGTCTCTTATTGATGTCGAACGAGCCCCTGATCTGCCCCCCTCACCTGAGCCAGAGCCTGCTTCATCTGAAATCGCTTGGCCTGTAGAAATTCCGTCGCTTCCATCCATATTGGTCAATCGCATTGAGCTCAGTCGTATTCGTCTTGGTCCCCAACTCGCTGGCAATGAAACGATTTTAAATATGACGGGACGTGCCGAGGCCACAGGGAAAATCGTTCAAGCCAAAATGGATGTCAAAACGTTGTCGGGATCGGCGGAATCGCTCGGGTTGGATGCCGTTGCAGACCTCGGAACACAAACACTCGATGTAAACCTTGAGGCAACGGAAGAGCAGGGTGGGCTTGTCGATACGCTGGCAAAACTTCCCGGTGAAGGCGGATTCAATCTGAAACTTGCTGGCTCCGGACCGTTCTCCGATTTTAAAGCCAATCTCATGGTCAAAAAAGGTGAAGCCGAGCTTGTTTCCACCGATATTGGCTTAAAGATTCTCTTGGATACGACGGGTCGGATTGATCTTGCACTGAATGGCTATATCATTCCTCCAGCCGGGTTGCTTCCTCCTGACCAGGCAGCACTGGTTGGCAACAAGGCAACATACGCAGTGCAGGCGTCTGTTGACCCGGTGAGCGGCCTGGTTGATTTGAGTCAGGCCGATGTGGCCGTTGCCGTCGCGAATGTCTCGGCTACGGCAAAGCTGGAATCGGATGCCAAAACCATTACAGCCAAGACAACCGTTACGGTGCCTGCGCTTTCCGCATTCGACAAACTGGCTGGTCAAGCGTTGACCGGCGATCTTACCGTCGTTACCGATGTTTCTGGGACAATCAAACAACCACTTGTTTCGACAAATATTGATGCCAACGGTCTTGGTGGGGGCGGAGTCAGCGTCAAGCACATTGCGTTGCAAACCGATCTTGCACTGCTCGGCGAGCTTGAGGAGGGCTTTCCTGGCCTAACGGTGAAGGGCAAAGGCCGTCTGAGTGGTGTTCATTCCAAAGACATGGCCCTTCCAGGGAAAAATGATATCGATATTGCCCTTGATGTCTCTGCATCGAAGGATATGGCGGTGACTGTCAGCACCTTGCGCGTTTCACAAGATAATGTGCTTGTTGATGTCAGTGGCTCCTCGCAGGCCAATGGCGATACGGACATGAAGGCCAATGTTTCGGTGCCGCGTATTCAGGCATGGGCCAATCTTTTTGGAGTTCCTCTTGCTGGCGTGTTCGATGCTTCGGCTACGGTGACGGGGAATTACAATACGATGCCCCTTGCTGTGAATGCCACGGTGAATGCGACGAAATTGACGGCTACAGGAGAGAGTGATCTTGCCAAATCTTTGGCTGATGCGCTTGCAGCGATAAATTCGGCAGTCAATGTGACATTGGTAGCCAATATGCCGGATAAAAATGTAGCGCGTCTCGAAAAGCTCAACGTCAAAGCTGGCCAGATTTCGACACTTGTCACTGCAGATTACCGGCTCGACAAAAAGACCGTGGATGCGGTGGTAAAGACCGATATTGCCTCCCTGAAACCTTTTTCTGCGATAGCGAAGACGCCGCTTGATGGTGCGGTCAAGACTGTTATCAAAGCGACAGGGCCTGTTGATGCGATTGCTGTGACTGCCGAGGTGAATGCAACGAAGATCGCGGCAGCACAAAATGTGATCGATTCCGTAAAACTTCAGGCCAAAGCTACCGGGTTGCCTGCCACTCCGACCGGTAACGTCAGTGTCAGCGTTGTCAAAGCACGTGATACGCTGGATGTTTCCACACAATACGCACTGAAGGAACAACGTCTCAAACTGAGTAATATTGCCGTTGGCGGTGCGGGCGTATCGTTATCGGGCAATTTGGATGTTGATCTTGGAAAAACACTTATTTCCGGGACGTTGAATGGCGGAGCAAAAGATCTATCCGGCGTGGGGCAATTCGCGCAAATCCCGCTTTCAGGTTCGTTCTCACTGGATGTGAAACTCAGTGGAACGGGAGGGGGGCAAAATGTTGCAGCAAAAGTGGGATTACGCAATGTGACCACTTCGGGCGTTGAGGTTGAGAATGTCGATGTTGCCGCTCAAATGAGCGATGTCTTGCGGGCTCCCCGAGGTACCGTGGCTGTGAGTGTTGCCGAAGTTGCCGCAGGAACGGCTATTGTTCATTCCTTGGCCTTGGACGCCAAAGCATCGGGGAAGCAGATCGATTTTACGGTTGCGACGAACGGAACGGCCATGCAGGATTTTACCATTAAAACTGCAGGGAATATCCGTCCAGGGGAAACCATATCGCTTGGCCTGACGCAAATTCAGGGAAATTTTGGCGATTTTCCATTGGCTTTAACACAGCCCTCGACGCTGACCATGAAGCAAGGGAAAGCGACATTGTCGCCGCTGAAACTCACCTTCGGTGATATGGCCGTAACGGCTCAGGGCGGTGTGGGACCAGGCCCCATTGATTTTCAAGCAAAGATTGAAAACTTCACGCTGGAAATGCTGGCGTTAGCCGGAGTGGACACCATGTCCGGTCGCGTTGATGTTAATGTGACCATGGCAGGGACCGGAGCAAAGCCGACGATTGATGTCGTAACGACGGCAAAAAACATCAAAGCTGTGGGGTTGGGGACACAAAAAACGCCGGCTGCGGCGGCTCGCGCAACGGTTCATATTGATTCGGGAAAGCTTGATATGACGGCTGGCGTCGGGTTGAAAGGCTCTGTTCCGGCCAAACCGCCTCTTTCTGTCACCGCGTCTGTCCCGCTTTCGTTGAGTTTAGCACCATTTGCGTTTGATCTTCCTCAAAGCGGGGCGTTATCCGGCACGTTGTTGGCTGATCTTGATCTCAGTGAACTGAACGGATTCTTGGCGGCGGCTCAATCCAAAGCCAAAGGACCGTTTGCGGCCAACTTCACATTGGCTGGAACCATTGCCGAACCGGCCATGTCCGGTCAGGCGAGTCTTCAGGGAGGTGAGTTTGATACGGCGCTGACGGGTACCGTACTGCGCAATATGAAACTCGATCTTCAGGCGAGCTCTTCACAGATCACGCTGAAAGAATTTTCAGCAACAGATGGTGCCAAGGGAACGCTCCGTGTGACTGCAGACATTGGTTTAGATCCGGATGCAGGATTTCCTATGGACCTCGCCGTTGCCATGCAGAAAGCGACGTTGATGCGTTCGGAAATTGCGACGGCACAGGTTGATGGCAATGTCGGCGTCAAAGGGAGCTTGAAAGGAATGGATGTCACCGGTAATCTGACCGTCGGGCCGGCTGAAATTACGTTGCCTGATACTTTGCCGCCAGGCGTCACAACGGTCGATGTTGTCTATGTCGGACCAGGGGCCGAACAATACCAATCTGATGAAGCATCACAAAAAGGTGGTGGCGGTGCCGTACCGATAAACCTTGATGTGAAGGTTGACCTGCCAGGTCGGGTGTTTGTGCGTGGGCTCGGTTTGGACTCTGAGTGGAAAGGAAATATTTCGGTCACGGGGACTGGAGCTGAACCTATTGTCACCGGTATTATCGAGCTTGTGCGCGGTCGCCTTATCATGTTTGACCGCACCTTGACGCTGAAAAAAGGAACAATTCGATTGACCGGGAACTCTCCTCCAAATCCAAGCCTGGATATTGAAGCATCGACAATGTCTGGCGATGTGGAAGGCATTATCAAGATTCAGGGAACCGCCTTGAAGCCGGAGATTGTTCTGTCATCCGATCCTGTTCTCCCCCGTGATGAAGTTTTAGCCCATATTTTGTTTGGCCGAAGTGCTGAAGACCTCACACCATTTCAGGCAATACAGCTTGCTCAGGCGAGTGCCATGCTTCTTGGTGGGGGAAATTCGTTGGATATGCTTAATAATACCCGTCGGCTTATCGGAGTGGATCAGCTTTCGTTTAAAGAAGGCGACTCCGA
Source organism: Desulfovibrio inopinatus DSM 10711 (assembly GCF_000429305.1). Classification (NCBI taxonomy): domain Bacteria; kingdom Pseudomonadati; phylum Thermodesulfobacteriota; class Desulfovibrionia; order Desulfovibrionales; family Desulfovibrionaceae; genus Desulfovibrio; species Desulfovibrio inopinatus. Next base: position 64,466 of record NZ_AUBP01000011.1, on the reverse strand, counting down.
TGATTTGGCTTCAAGCCGTCTGGTTCTGGGGAAATATATTACGGATAATATACTGGTAGATGTGGAACAGGGACTTGGCGCAACAAGCGGGGCCGTATCCGTTGAAGTTGAGCTGACTCGAAATCTTAGTCTGGAAAGCACCATTGACGCCGAAGGAAAGCAAGGTGTTCGCTTCAACTGGAAATGGGATTATTGATACGCTTTCCGTAAGAAAGGAGACCGATGTGGTACAAGGTTTCAAACATAGTTTAGCAGCAGCCTTGCTGCTCCTCGCCCTTGTCGGGTGTAGTCAAATAGCTCCTCAATCTCGGCCCTTATCGGACCAGACATTGAATAGCCTCATAAGTGAAAAGGCGCAGTTGGAAGAACAACGCAGAATCGAAGAAGAACGTCGCCGACAGGCATATTCATCGGAAGAAGTGGAAGATTTGACGTCGGCCGACACGATGAACAGCAATTGGGTGAAGCTCAATAACAAGATTGATACTATTGACGATGAAATACGTTATCGCAAACGTCAGCAACGCGTCCTGGAATTCCTTGATGAGACGGATAGAGCGCGAGGCGGGCAGATGTAGGGCGTATCTCTATCGTTTCGATCTCTACCGGTATCTTGTTTTCAGGATACCGGTTTTTATTTTTTGTAAGACAAACAGCGTATTATGAGCTTGTGTCTGTATCATTTGGGGAGAACAAATTGCGAACAGCCTCAGGACGGCCCTCAGCAAACCATGTTTTTAACTTTGCCACAATATGATCATACCCCGCGGTACTGTGAGGTAAAGTACATTGCGAGCAGTCTTTGACTGCTCCGCGAAGCTGGGGATTGCCGCCACAGTCAGGAAAAAAATAGAGAGGACAAAAACAGAACAGACAATTGAAATCCGCTTGTGGGTCGCATTCATGGCAAGGATAATAGCGACAAGAAGTGTTTTTATAATATTTGAAACTGTGTTCCATACGGTGTCCTTGGTTTTAAAAATAACGATGCAGACATTGTTACGGAAAACACTCCAGAGGTCAAAATACTGTCGCCATAAGATTCTCGTCATGTTTTCTTTTTGACTTACTATGCGCAAAGTGCCTTCCCTGTTTTCTTGTCTCCATAAAATACATTGTTATCTTGTATAGTTATTCGTTTCTGTTTTGAGATTGCCTCGCGGCATGGATATTGCTTGAAAAGTGCAAGTCTAATTTTGACCGGGAGGCAGTAGTTCATGGCAGTCAATCAGACCGCATTTATTCCAATCAAGCCGCTCAAGTCGTATAGGGAACGGCCGGGAATGGACGTCGCGAAGAACGACAGCGCCAACTTCGAAACCATGTTGACGCGACGTCTTGGAATTAATGGCGCCGTTCTCGGAGATGGAACTGGAACTGGAACCGGAAGCAACATTTTTACTGCTGACCAAGAAGCAATGAGTGACATTGTCGGCGGCGGACGAGTTCTTGGCTCACTGAATATGCTTGATTTCAGCACGCTTTCTACGGTTTCCAAGTTGACCAAAGATCCGACTGTGCGTGAGCAGATCGCATCAATGAATAATGAAGCCGTTGCTCCGGCTCCTTCAAATGTATATCGCGGACGTGTATCCGGGAATGTGGTGCGTATGGCCGTAAATAAGACCGCGCGCCATCCAGATGACCTTGGGCGTTTGCAGGCAAGCGTTCAGGGGCCGAAACCAGAACCTGGCTTTACAGCAGAAGAAGAGGCTCTTCTTGTCGCTGCGGCCGAAGCAGAATGTCGTTTTGAGCAAAATAAATCTCCAGATGCTGCACTCACGGCAGGTGACAGAGATTGCATTGAGAGCAAAGTTGCGGAGCTTACCGGAGATCCGGAACGTGCCGGGCAATTAAGTGCAGCCTATGAGTCGAACGGCTCGGTTGGGGCTATAGGATATGATCGCCGTGGCGGAACATCATACGGGAAATATCAGATTGCATCCCGACCAGGGACCATGGATAAATTTCTCGACTTTCTTGATGACGAAGCCCCGGAATTGGCAACAAAGCTTCGTAATGCCGGTCCAACAAATACGGGAAGTCAACGCGGACGTATGCCGGCGGTATGGAAACAAATCGCCAATGAGCAACCCGAACAGTTCGAAGCGCTCCAACATGAGTTTATTCGCGAGTCCAATTACGAACCGGCCAGAAAGAGTATTGTGCTAAGTTCCGGAATCAATATTGCGGAAAAACCCTATGCGGTGCGTGAGGTATTATGGAGTACCGCTGTCCAGCATGGCCCGGCCGGTGCTGAAAAAATATTCAGTAAGGCATTGGAGAAGGCACAAAACGTATCCAGTGCAAAATTTGACGAAACGTTGATCAACGAAGTGTATCGGATTCGACAACGTCAATTCGGTCGACATAGCCGCCAAGTACGTATGGCTGTACAGAGTCGATTGAAAAATGAACGAACGGAGGCGATTGCTCTTCTTAATACTCGCGAATTGACGTAAAATGCTCTATCATGGCGTCATTCTGCCAACGGGAGAGTGTGCAATGCGATTTTGCATTGTACGCGCCAAATGTAACGAGTCGCCATGAGTGTTTGTTCGTCTTCCAATCCATTGGAACCCCGAGATTGCGACGGGACGTGTCAGCGTTTTCTCAATTTGAAGAAATGCTTCAATTTGAGTGCCTTAATTACATCGTCTTTAGATCCTGACGAGGTACTCGAACGCATCATGAGCACGTCGCGTCAAGCTCTTGGCGCTGAGACATGTAGTTTATTGCTCGCTGACGAAACAGGAGAGGAGCTTGGATTTGCTGTAGCGCAAGGGCCGGCCAGCACTGGTATATCGCGCGATTTCCGCATTCAGCGGGGGCAAGGCATTGCTGGTTGGGTTTTTGATAAAGCAAAACCACTCCTTATTCCTAATGCATATGAAGACGATCGGTTCAATCCTGACGTCGATAAAAAGACCGGGTATCGAACTCTGACCATTTTGTGCGTCCCTCTTGCCGTAAAAAATAAAGTCATTGGTGTTGCTCAGCTTATTAACAAATGTAATGGTCAACCCTTTGACGCCGCAGACCTGGAGATGCTTGAACTCTTGGCTGCTCAGGCCGCCATTGCGATCGATAATGCCCGCTTGCACCGGGAAATGTTGACAAAGCAACGCATCGATTACGACCTCAAGATTGCCGAAGATATTCAACGGCGTTTTATGCCATCATCAGCGCCGATTATTGATGGACTCGATATGGCTGGCATCACATTGCCGTGTGATGAAACAGGCGGTGACTATTTCGATTTCATCGAATTTCCTGAAAAGATACATAACAAAGTCGGAGTGGCCATTGGCGATGTGAGCGGACACGGTATCCCCGCGGCGTTGCTTATGGCGACAGCTCGCGCGTTTCTTCGTGCCCGAGCCGAACAACCCGGCGATATTTCAGCCGTTATTTCCGACGTCAATCGATTGTTGACGGTTGATACAGGGCATTCTGGCCGATTCATGACGCTGTTCTATATGGTCATCAATGCCAAAGCCGGACATATTGACTGGATTCGTGCCGGGCACGATCCGGCCTTGATCTATGATCCACATACCGACACGTTCTCTGAATTGGGAGGGCGAGGGCTGATTCTTGGCGTTGATGGAGAGTGGATGTATGAAGCCAACCATATCGAGGGACTGAGTCCGGGGATGATCTTGTTTTTAGGAACTGATGGAATCTGGGAAACGCGGAATGCGGCTCGAGAAATGTATGGAAAAGACCGGATACGTGAAATTCTCTCTCAAAATGCACACCGTTGCGCTGCCGATATTATTAACGTCATTTTATCCAGCCTGGATGCTTTCGGCGGCGTGGGTTGCCAAGGAGACGATGTCACCATGGTGGTGCTCAAGATATTACCGTCTTCGGATGAATCTATCGCCATGTGATTTGCTCTTTGGCGGGAGATGAGATTATCTGTAGAGAGGTTGGAAAGACTTCAAACGGATTGTGAGAAAAATAGTCCTTTGGGATCCTCCACATGTGTACAGGTCTTCTGTTCCTCGGAGGGGACGTTGTCCAACGTGGTTGACACCTCGCCGCTGGAACCGAATGTGCCTAACTTTAAGAAAAATTCCTGGAGTTGCTCCAGTTGAAGGCGAGATGCCACAGAATGGCTATGCATGGCCATGACACCTATACTTCCCCACATAGCTTCTTTTGAGTCCATTGTCTTTTCCCTATCAGCTTGTACATTCCTCTTTTGTAAACTTTCTTTAACGATAGGAAGGATAGGGGCTTTTGGCAATGCTTTTCTGACCATGTGGTGTTGGAAAGTACAAAAGATAACAATTGTACATGTCACTTATGACAAACAATGTACAAAATTGTAAGTATTTTTTGTTGTTCCAGATGTATCTTTTTGAAATAAATATATTTTTTGTTGGCATGATTCATGCTTTGCCAAGAACATGACTTACTACACCATTACCCTCGTATGCCTGGCCCTGTTGTTTTTCAACTACGAACTGAAAAACCGCAAACATGTTGAGCCGGTGTGCGAATTCGATCAATTCCACACCGAGGACACGCTCACCCCGTGTCGCTGTCACGATGGATATGAATCGGATTGGGTAGGGATTATTTCCTGAATATCGGTTTCCGCAAAGCCGAGGCCGTGGCTGCGATGAGCGCCACGGCCGCAGCCGAAAAAAAGGCCGCGCGAAGTCCGGCCATAAAGGCTTCCTCTTGTATCGCTCCAGTATTGAGTGCAATTCCTCGAGCTGCTTCATAAACTGCCGTCGCCAGAGCAACGCCAATCACCATCCCGATATTACGAGCCAGGGCGATGATGCTTCCGGCCATTCCTGCATGAGACAGGGGCACACTGCGTAGCACGCTGTTATTGTTTGGCGCGATAAAAGTTCCATATCCCAGACCGAGAAGCGATTGACCAAGAACGACACGCCATGCAGGCGAGGTCGTTGTCAGTAATGCCAGTGACACCAAACCGGCAATGAACACAACAAGCCCACTTGTGGGGAGAAGGACTTCGTGAGCGCGTTCTGAAAGGTAGCCGCTGATGGGAGACATGATAGCCATGCCCAGAGGAAAAATCGCAAGAAATGCACCGATGGCCGTGGGGGGGAGGTGCATGACATCGTGTAGGTAAAAGGGAAGCAGAATAAAATCGCAAAACGTGGCGGTGAATCCGCAAAGAGAAGCCAGTGTCCCCAAGGCGTACGGGCGCACGCGAAACAAGTTGAAATCGATGATCGGTGACGTTGTGTGCCGTTCCACACGATAGAAGACAAATGCGCTACCGACGGCAGCGCATGCAGTCATAATGGTTGGCCATGTCGTCACCCCCCATTTCTGTCCTTGTGTTAAAACGAGGATTAACGCGGTGATACCGACCGCAAAGCTCACGGATCCCCCGAGATCAAATTTTTTCTGCTTTCCGAGATGATAGTTCTCCAGATAGATCAATGCCATGACAATCCCGGCCAATCCTATCGGAACCCCCAAATAAAAAAGCCAGCGCCAGGAAAGTGCGCCTAAAACGAATCCGCCAAGCGTCGGGCCGATAAGTGAGCCGACACCAACGATCGTACCGATAATGCCAAAGGCTCGTCCACGACTTCGTCCGGGGAAGGCTTCCATGATGACTGCCGGTCCATTAGCCATAAAAATAGCCGACCCCATTGCCTGGACAAAACGTGCAAACAGCAACATGCCCATAGAGTGGGCCGCACCACAGAGGATTGATCCCACCGAGAAAACGAGGAAGCCGATAGCGAAGATGTACTTTCTTCCATACCGGTCACCCAGATTGCCGGTTAAAGGAAGAAAACTCACAATTGTGAGTAAATAGACGGAGACGACCCACTGTGTTGTTGGCAACCCGACGTGAAAGGTGTCTGCGATGGTGGGGAGCGCAACATTGACAATACCGCTGTCCAGCGTCGCCATAAACGTGCCCGTCGCTGCAACGAGAAAGGCAGTCCATGGTCTGGAGAGAGGAGACGATTCGGATTCTGGTGATGGCTGCATAGATTACTCAAACGCCCGGCAATTTAGAACTGTCGGGCGTTCATTTGGCAATGGAGTGGAGGGGTTAATCGAAAAGATAGGAATAGGTGTTGGCAACGCGATCGGTTTTTGTCAGCAATGCCTCAACAGTTTCAGTAACAGTTTCCCTGTCGACTATACCGACATCACTCGTCAGATAGTACTTCAACGCTCCGTCCTTGCTCGAATAAAGCCAGGAGACGCTGTACACTGAGCTGAGTTTGGGACGGTCACCGAATTCTTCGGCGCTCTCAATAGCAAGCACAATTTTTTTGCCGTCATCAAGCTTGAGATTGAAACGGGATGACGTGTTGATCATTTCTTTGAGTTGATACGCCAGCCGGATTCCAACAACATCGGAACCATCATGTTCAACAAAAAGAGGGATCTTTTTCGCATCACTCTCTGTTGTCCGTGGCGAATCGGGAATGGTGGCCGGTGTGTTTCCCGTGCTCGACGCCGCCTGAGCAAAAGCTGCTCCGGGGAGGGACAACAGAAGTCCAACAAGAAGTATCCAAATACGTACGCAGGGCATGTGTCCGTCCTCCATGAGGAAAACGCAGGTTGGGAGTAAGTGAACTCTGGGTCTCTTATAGTGCCCTTGACTGGAATTGACAAGCAAGGAGGATAATTGTTCTTTTCTTGTATTTGTTACTATTCTGGAGTCTGAACGATTCTTGACCAGTTCGTTTCAATTCTTTACGAGCAAATATTGTTTGACTCTTTTATCCCGTGATCAGCCTGTATGACCTTCTGAAGGAGATAAATGCATGCGTACTTTGTTTGGACTGTGTGTGATGATTTGCGCCATAATGGTTTCATCAATGGTTTCTGCGGCCGATGATCCTATTAAAATTGGCGCTGTATTATCTGTTACAGGCCCTGCATCTTTCTTAGGTGAGCCGGAAAAAAACACAATTTTAATGTTGGAAGAGCAGATCAATGCTGCAGGCGGTGTACTTGGACGCCCTGTAGACATTATCGTGTACGACGATGAAACGAATGTCAATAAAGCTGTTCTTTCTGCTGATAAACTCCTGAAAAAGGATAGAGTCGTTGCGGTTCTTGGTCCTTCTGTATCAGGAAACACTTTAGCTATCATGAATAAATTCGAGACAGCAAAAGTCCCGCTTATTTCATGTTCAGCCGCGGAAAAGATTGTGAAGCCGGTTAAGCCGTATGTTTTCAAAACGCCCCAGTCTGACCGACTTGCCGTTGGGAAAATTTTAGATTTTGCCAAGGTCAAAGGCCAAAAGAAAATTGCCATTATCACTGTTTCCAATGGCTATGGCCAGGCCGGTCGGGAAGTGCTCAAAGAAATGATTCCTGCGTCTGGTATGGAGCTTGTTGCAGATGAAGTCTACGGGCCGAAAGATACGGACATGACAGCCCAATTGACGAAGATCAAAAACATCGCTCCCGATGCCATCATCTGCTGGGGAACGAACCCCGGACCGGCAGTTATCGCAAGAAACCGTGTACAGCTTGGGATTACGACACCTCTTTATATGAGCCATGGTGTTGCTTCCAACAAATTCATCGAACTTGCCGGCGAAGCCGCCAATGGGTTGATACTTCCGGCAAGCCAACTGATCGTTGCCGACCAACTGGCGGATGACGATCCTCAAAAAGCGCTCCTTCTCTCCTATATCAAAGCGTATAGTGACGCATTCGGTACGCCGCCTTCAGCTTTTGGTGGATACGGACATGATGCACTTATGCTTGTTGTGGAGGCCATCAAATCTGCCGGATCTGCCGAACCGCACGCTGTGCGTGATGGTTTGGAAGCGACAAAAGACTTTCGCGGGATTACCGGCGTCTTCACCATGTCTCCGGAAGACCACAACGGTCTTGATTCGTCTGCTTTTGTTATGGTGGCGATTGAAAACGGGGCATGGAAGATTATCGGAGAATGACGCCACTCGTCAGCAAGTGACGTCCCTTTTCTTTTGGGGCAACGTAGTATATAAGCCCCGGTTGCGCCTGCATTTTGAACGCCAAACGGTGTGAACTTCCAGGCTTGATGCCTGGCAACGACAGGGAGTGCATCCATGTTACGACTGGGAATGCTGTTGCTTTGTATTCTGATGACAACGGGGACGGCGTTTGCCGACGATGTTGTGAAAATCGGTGCGGTGTTGTCCGTGACCGGCCCGGCATCGTTTATCGGCGAGCCCGAGAAGAATTCAATCGAGATGGTACGCGATGCCATCAATGCCAGCGGTGGGGTGCTCGGCAAGAAGATTGAAGTCATTATCTATGATGATGAGTCAAACGTGAACAAGGCGGTTTTATCCGTTGATAAGCTCATCAAAAAAGATCGTGTCGCCGTTGTGCTCGGTCCTTCCATTTCCGGCAATACATTGGCGGTCATGAATAAATTTCCTGCAGCCAAGATACCGATGGTTTCTTGTGCGGCAGCAGAAAAAATCATTAAGCCTGTCAATCCTTGGGTCTTCAAAGTGGCTCCGTCCGATCGGTTCGCAGTGCAGAAGATTCTGTCTGACGCCAAGGCCAAAGGGTATAAGAAGCTGGCAATCATTACCGTATCCGATGGCTTCGGCCAAGCCGGCCGCGAAGAGTTGAAAGACCTCATTCCGAGTTCTGGATTTGAACTTGTTGCCGATGAAGTCTATGGCCCCAAAGATACGGACATGACTGCACAACTGACTAAAATCAAAGAAATCAACCCCGATGCCATCATTTGCTGGGGGACGAATCCTGGACCGGCTGTGATCGCACGAAATCGTGTTCAGCTTGGCATGACAACACCGCTGTACATGAGTCACGGTGTTGCTTCCAAGAAGTTCATCGAACTTGCAGGGGAAGCCGCCGAAGGTTTGTTGCTGCCGGCCGGTCATCTTCTGGTGGCCAGTCAATTGCCCGACTCTGATCCGCAAAAAGCGGTGCTGCTGGACTACACCAAGCGCTACACAAAAATGTTCAAGAAGCCGGTGTCCACGTTCGGTGGGCATGGGAGTGATTCGTTGAACCTTGCCGTCAAAGCCATGGAAAACGGCGGGTCAACCGATTCGCAAGCCATTCGCGACAATTTGGAAAAAATTCAGAATTTTGCCGGTATTGGCGGCGTATTCTCTTTTACTCCGGAAGATCATGTTGGTCTCGATGAAAACGCCTTTATTATGGTTGTCATCGAGAACGGAGAATGGAAAATCGCGCAGAAGTAACTTATGACGTCTGGTCTTTTTCAATATCTTATATCCGGTCTCACTGTCGGGGCAACCTACGGTCTGACCGCCTTGGGCTTCACTATGATCTTCAATACCACGGGGATCATCAACTTTGCTCAAGGAGAGTTTGTCATGCTTGGGGGAATGCTCAGTGTCTTTTTTTATAAGACCGGCATTCCCTTGGGCCTGGCCATTGTTGCGGCCGTCTTCGCAACGGCCTGCATTGGAGGCATCATTGAAAGGTTGGCAATCAGACCGGTCAAGAATGCTTCTGCCATCAATCTTGTTATCATAACTATCGGTATTTCCATTTTTATTCGCGGCGTGGTGATGCTCACGTTAGGTAAGGATACGTTTTCCTTACCGTCGTTTTCCGGCGTCAGCCCGATTCTTTTCATGGGGGCTGCTATCCTGCCGCAAAGCATTTGGGTGTTGTGCATTACCTGTATCATGTTGCTTCTGCTGAAGCTCTTCTTTGACAGATCGATATACGGAAAAGCCATGCTGGCGTGCGCGTGCGAACAAAAAGCCGCGTATCTTGTCGGTATCAGTGTTGAGCGCATGGCCTTCCTTTCGTTTGCCATTTCCGGTTTTGTTGGCGCTATTGGTGGCGCCATTCTGACTCCTATTACTCTGACATCGTATGATGTCGGTATCATGCTCGGGCTCAAGGGATTCGCGGCCTGTATTTTGGGCGGTCTCGGCAACCCCTTCGGGGCGGCTGCCGGTGGTCTCATCTTGGGGGTGTTGGAGTCCTACGGTGCAGGACTTGTGGCCTCGGGATACAAAGACGCCTTTGCCTTTATCATTTTGCTCATCCTGCTTTTTGTCAAACCATCTGGTCTTTTTGGAAAGGCCGATTCCGAGCGAGTGTAAGCCGTGTTCCGCGTATCAAAAAATCTGCTGTCTGTGCTTGCGTTTGCCGTGCTGATGGTTGTCGCACCATTTTTATTGGCCAATGACTATTACATTTCGGTTCTTATTCTCGCCTCGATCAATGCACTCATTGTCATTGGCTTAAACCTGTTGCTTGGCTATGCAGGGCAGATATCCCTTGGACATGCCGCCTTCTTCGGTTTGGCCGCGTATATGACAGCAATATCCACGGTGACGTGGGGAATGCCTATTTGGCTGGGGATGATTCTTGGAGTCGCGCTTTCGGCCATCGTTGGATATGTCATTGCGGTACCGACGCTGAAGCTCAAAGGACACTATCTCGCCATGGCGACCTTGGGTTTCGGTATTATCGTCTATATCGTCTTCAATGAAACAATTGAGCTTACCGGCGGGCCTTCGGGATTTATCGGCATTCCTCGGCTTGAACTTTTGGGTTTTACTTTTGAGAGTGACCTCTCGTATTATTATGTCATGGTCGTGACATTAGTGTTGGGTGTTTTATTCGCGCTGAATCTTATCGATTCCAGAACCGGCCGTGCTTTGCGTGCTATTCATGTCAGCGAGAAAGCTGCAGCGTCTATGGGAGTGAACATTACCGGCTATAAGCGGTTCATTTTTGTTCTTTCTGCTGTTTTTGCCGGTGTTGCCGGGGTACTGTATGCACACTACCTTGGGTTCATTGCTCCGTCTTCATTTGGTTTTCATTTCTCCGTTCAGCTTATCACCATGGTTGTTCTCGGCGGCATGGCGAGTGTGTGGGGTGCTGTTGCCGGAGCATTCTTTTTGACCACCTTGCCAGAATTCTTACGCGTCCTTGAGGACGTGGATATTCTTGTTTATGGGCTCATCATGATCCTCTGCATGATTTATTTGCCCGGCGGTATTGCCGGCGGTTTGGAAAGCCTCTTCCGTCGTGTTCGCCAGTTTTTTTCGACCAAATCAGCGCAGCCGACGGATTCCGATAGCGCGGACCAGGACAATGGAGGGGCTCGTGTCCGTTGATCGTGGGACGAATCTGCTTACCATGCGTGATATCGGTGTTCGTTTCGGTGGTATTCAAGCGCTGTCCGGAGCCGATATTCAGGTCGATGAGGGGGATATTGCCGCGATCATTGGTCCCAATGGCGCGGGAAAAACGACATTGCTCAATGTCATCAGCGGTATGGTCCTTCCGAATGATGGGACCGTTCTTTTCGACGGACAGGACATCAGTACGCAACCCCCACATAAGCGCGCCAGACTTGGTGTGGTACGGACTTTCCAGAATCTTGAAGTCTTTTCCAACATGACCGTACTTGAAAATGTCATGACCGGAGCACACCGACTCGTCGAATACGGCGTTTTGGCCAGCATATTCAAGAGTCCAGGATATCATGCCGGGGAACGGCGTTTGCGTGAATTGGCCATAGATCGCCTTGAATTCGTCGGATTGGCGGATAAAGCCCATCATCCGGCCGGTGACTTGCCATACGGAAGTCAACGCTTGTTGGAGATGGCCCGAGCGATGGCGGCAAAGCCCAAGTTACTTTTACTTGATGAACCAGCTGCCGGGCTGAATACCAAAGAAACCGGTCGGTTGGCAGAAATCATCCTCGCCATGCGTGACGACTATGGTATCAGTATTGTCCTTGTCGAGCACGATATGGATTTGATTATGGAAATCAGTAATCCTATCACGGTGTTGAATTTTGGGTCCGTCATCACCACCGGTACCCCGAGAGAAGTTCAAACACATCCTGAAGTCATTGCAGCCTATCTGGGTGAAGACGATTAAGAGCCACTCACAAAATCTAGCCAGTCTTCGAATATGTTCTCTTTATTAGCGGAAGCTGTCGATGACGTCCGCTGGCTTTGAACGTATATTGATCCTTTTTTTCCTATCAATAATATCCTGATGGTACTCCGGAGACACATTTATCTTGTCTATCATGACTTTGAGATAACTCTTACTATGGATTTCAGAGCAAATGGATTGATAATGCGAGAGGAAAAGAAACTTTTAGTGCAAGACTCATTAATATTTTATGATCCATGATCGTAGTGTGTACAATGCTTATAATTCTGTTCTGTACTATTCAATAAACACCAATAAGCGATCTCTATGCATGCAGGAAGCATTGAAGCTTTGGTGTTTTTGATATGGGGTGAGGGTTGCTACACAAAAATGGGGGTTTTCAATCGTTTAAATTGATCGTTTAATTCAATGATTATTTCTTCCAGTGCTTTCTCAGAGAGGACAAAGAGTTCGCTATATGAGGTATCGAGAGGATGATTGAGACAATCAATGCCCGTTCCGACACCTTCCATCATAGCGAGAATATCGGCAATGTGGACAGTATAGACAAGCGAGCGCCATTCAGGGGCGGCGTGTTGCGGAGTGTGATGGAAGCGAATGGCTTGGATGAGTGGTTCAGGAAGGTTCCAATGCTTCGCGAGAGCATATCCTGCTTCGCAGTGATCCCCCCCTGCTTGGAACTGCTCAATGGTCCTGAAACCCTGTTCTTTTATTTCATTCGAAAATTCTTCATGCGAGATATTGCAACCGGAGAGCACTTCAGAGAGCACGGCTTTTCCAATATCGTGCAGTATACCAGCCGTAAAGGCCAGCTCGCTGCTTATAGGATATTTTGAATATTTGACGATTTCGCGAGAAGCCATCGCTGTATACAGCGCATGAAGCCACAATTCGCCACGTTCTGCTTCATAGCCAGGAAGGGGGACGCCATAAATTGCTGGAGAGCAAGTCGCCAGGGCCAGAGCAACCACCATTTTTAGGCCGAGAAAGGAAACGGCCCGCGAGACCGAGGGAATGGACTTGCCGAGACCAAAAGCCGGTGCATTGACCATTTTGAGGATGTTAATGGTCAATGCCGGATCTTGAACGACAATTTCAGCTATTTGCTTCATCCCCATCGTTTGCGTTTCCATTCCCTCCAATAACGTGAAGGCACTTTGGGATAACGGAGGGATTCGCTGTATGGATTTGACGATTTCGCTGTATATGGTCATGTTCGGTAGTGTTTTGTCATCTTATACTTCCCAGCATCCACGTCCTGGTGATGACACATGAACTTTGCCCGTGTCTACTGAAATAGAAACGCTACGATTGACATTTCCTCCAATATCCATCGCTGATGCGCTCAATCCGAGACGTTGTAGTATTAATTTTGCAGCATCGACATTACGCTTTCCGATATCAAAAGCTCCTGAACTATACAACGCACTGGCCCCTCCGACAATCTTGGCGATGATCCGTGTCTTTGCATTGCGCTGTGAATTTTGAATCAGCATTCCCAGCAATGTCGGGACGCCACTGTCCGCAAAAAACGCGGGTTGGTGTCTGGTATAGGACGGCTTAATGTTGGAGTCCGGTAACGCAATGTGAGCTAACCCCGCAACTTTATTCAAAGCATCGTAAAGAATAACAGCAACACTTGAGCCAAGCGATACTGATTGAAGGTGATGCCCAGCACTTTGGGATACGGCAACATTCCCGATATCCACCGTGGAGACGTTGATTATTTCATGACATTGCGAAGGGGGAGAGGTCGAACCGTGATGGGGCATGCTGTTGGGCTTCTCGTGATTCATGGTGGACTCCTTCTGTCCCCTGTTTCTTACCGGGGCGTGACATCGCCCTCGGAGAGAAGTTCAAGGACAATTTCGCGCGAACAGAAGAACAACGTGAACAAATTTGAAACGGAAAAACGGATCAAAGTCAAAGTACGTCGGTATGCGAAAAACTACAATGGGGAACTGAACTGTATTTTAAGGAAAAGAAGAAAGGCGAAGTGAATATGGACAGGGGAATATTGGGGGAAATGCAGAGGACGTTACATTTCCCCAAGAGGCTTAACGCTTATGGTTAGCTGGCGTTCTTATACAATTCCCACGTCGAATTGAAGGCGTTGTCATACGAACGATTTTCCATGTTTTTTCGGGCGACTTGACTCATGCGTGTGCGCATTGCGGTATTTTCAAGCAGATTTTCCATCGCATCGGCGAGTTTCTCCGCGGTGATGTCTCTGACAATAATACCGGTTTCACCATCGTTCATATTTTCTTGAGGACCACCTACATCCGTTACAATAACAGGCAGACCCGAGGCTTGCGCTTCGAGGATCACATTGCCAAACGTGTCGGTGGTGCTTGGAAAAACAAAGAAGTCACATGAGGCATACAGCGTGGCAAGATCTTCGCCTTTGAGATAACCGGTAAAAAGGCAATTCGTGTTTTTGAGCTTTGTCCGCATTTCTTCACGGTAGGGCCCATCGCCCGTAATGACGAGGCGAGCGTCAGGATGCTGTTCCGAAAGTTTCGAAAATGCTTCGGCTAGAATGTGAAGATTCTTTTCTTTTGAGACGCGACCAACATAGAGCATGTTGATCTTCTTTTCAGCATTATAGCGCTTTTTGAGAAAGCCGTTTGCTTTTGTCGGATGGAAACGGAGTGTATCAACACCGCGAGGGAAGATAACAAGCTTCTTGGGATCAATACCTTTCGCCGTCAGTTCTTCTCCGGAGTTCTTCGACGAAACGAAGACCTTGTCCATCTGGTTGTAATACCAGATCATGTATTTCCACATCACGTCTTCCATGGCATCGTCTTCCGTCAAATATTTCGCATACTGCGGAAAGGCCGTGTGGTAGAATCCATTGATCGGCAGTTTCAAAATTCGCGAGATGGCGAGAGCCGCCAGGCCGATGGGGCCGGGTGTTGCTGAATTGATGAGGGTAAAGCCGTTCTCATAGACATATTCAAGCATATCGAGAAACGGAGGATAGAAAAATTGCTGGCTCGGATATTCGGCGAGCTTATAGCTTCCTATCGGCTCAAAATTTTTGACAACATGTCCGTTTTCAGACTTCTGGCCACAGGTGATCAGTGTCAGATCTTTATGGTGTTTGTCGGCCAACTGGGCAAACATCTGCATCGTGTGAGCCACCCCGTTGACTTCGCTAAACGTGTCAGTGAAGTGGGCGACTTTGGGATGATTGCTCCGGCTATCAGGTGATTTTCCGGAAACAGCGGCCAGAGCCTCGCGACTGAATGCGCGATCTTTGGTGAAAATTGTATAGGCGACAAAATAGGGTGCCAGGACGGTGTAAAGGGCACCGGCGGAGCCAATGCATTGAAAGATATCGAAGACATTGGCACCGGAAATATGATTGAGCAAATGGTTGCCAAAGACCGAAAGCACATTGTTGGAAGCGCGGGTCACAAAGCGAAACCAATCATTTTCCAAAGGATTGTCCTGATTCTTCGGACCATGCTTTGCCATAAGAAACAAGCTGGCGTCTTCGTAGATGAGTTTTTCGGCTTCGTACTTGAAGAGTTGATCCAAAGACGACGCATCTGGCTTTTTCTTGCGCCGCATGCCTCCCCAGAAAGCCTGCAATTTGAAGAATACCCCTGTTTTGTCCGTTGAATTTCCCGACAGAAAGCGGTCGATAAATTTGAGAAAGACATCTTTATCAACATAGCGTTCCAGTCGAAATTTATTTTTATAGTATTGGTAGGCAATGCTATAGAGATTGTGTGCCATTGTTTTCGGATTAGCCGGACGACCATCCGGACGGCACGTCCCCGAGCCAATGCCATCGAGAAATTCGGTCAAAGTGGTCGCACCAGGAACAAGTGTGTACATGCTCGCTATATTGAGCGAGCTGTGATCATCCGATCCGCCCGTGAGATGTTTGACCCATGGCTCTTCAAACTCAGGTTCAAAGCCATAGCGATTGGATAAACGATCAATATCTTCTGACGTCAGATTGTCGAGAATGGAGCGGAGAATGTCATTCTGATAGGCATCACGTGTTCCATTGAGTTCAAAATTTTTAAAGAGGAGAAGCAGTTGCTCAAAATGCTCGATGGTGAGCTTGTCATTGACGGCGAAGAGTGGGTGAGCAACAATGTGCGTTATGTGCTGCTGACGCAGAAATGGAACAAGTTCGTAGATATTATCTCTATATTTCTGAATTTCACGATGATGCGCTTCTGTAATATTTAAAGCCAGTACATGGATTTTACAGCGATCTTCAGGGAAATAGGCAGTAATTTCTTCGCTAATGAAAAAGTCGTCTAAATGCGCTAATTCCAAGGCTCCGGCAATGGTATTATGGTCGGATATCGTCACCATCGACATGCCGCGTTTTTTGGCGATCTCATAGAGCTGTCGTGTTTCTGTAAAACTTTCCGGGCACCCGAGTTTTTGTAAAAACCATTGTGACGGGCGTGTCGAATATTTTGAATGGACGTGCACGTCTATTTTCATGGTCTTCCCCTTCGTTGCGGTGTTCACGTATCACCTTACGGCAATGCCTTTCAGCATGTCTCAAACCGGTCAAACATCGTATGTGAATATCATTGCGATGGAACATGACCGTTCTCTCGCCTTGTGGCTTTGACGAATTGATTCGAATCTCGTTTGGATGTCGATTATCAGGCGGATGTACGCAGAGGAGATGAGAAAACAGACCACCCTGTATGCATCCGGGTAGGATGTAGTCTCGAAAGCAAATCGATGTGTTACAAAAAATGAATCATTGGGTGACAATTCCCAACGATATGATGACGAATGCGATGAAAAAGAGAAGGGTAAAGTTGTCGAAAACCCGCCTTCGCAATCTAATAGCGAGTGACGGCGGTTTCACTGGC
Source organism: Desulfovibrio inopinatus DSM 10711 (assembly GCF_000429305.1). Lineage (NCBI taxonomy): Bacteria > Pseudomonadati > Thermodesulfobacteriota > Desulfovibrionia > Desulfovibrionales > Desulfovibrionaceae > Desulfovibrio > Desulfovibrio inopinatus. Next base: position 47,703 of record NZ_AUBP01000011.1, on the reverse strand, counting down.
AAAAAATTCGTACTGCTGTGGATCGATTCCTGCTTGTGCCTTTTGGGCGCGTGATGAGAACATCGAATGATACCCAAACGTGATATAGGTTTCATCAGGAGTCGTTTTATTGTTCTTGAGAAAGAAATCGAAGGGAACCCCGTTTTGTCCAGGGTTTTCGCGGGGAAGATATTGTTTTTCGTCCATATCAACAATATGGCCTTCGGCATCGGTCAGATAAGCATACAGAGTTAATTCCTCCACATAATCGACCCAGGCCGGAAGATTTTCCAATCTCGCATAGGCCATTCCCTTGACGCCAAGTTTATCGTGAACGGCAACGGTTTCATAATCAAACCGCCAGAATTGCATGCTGACCGATTGATTGGTTCCTGCTTTCCACGGCGTTTTTTTGAGGTGCTTGACCGAAGGCGCGGCACAAGCTGTAAGCAGAAACAGAGCCAGACCGAATGATATCCATCGGGTTTTGGCATTCATGAGCGTTTCCTCCCGCTTTTCCGGCCGGATTTTACACGTTGCAAAATCGGCTCTGTTTCATGAGTTGTTCAATACCGTTGATTACTTCAAGCTCGGTGGACCCATAACAAGCATTTGGGCCAATGTCAGGTCGATACGTGGCGGTGGCGTCTTGCGTTTTCCTAGCAGTTCCATTTCCAGGCCCGCCAATGCACGATACATTGCGGTCCTATCCATTACTGGAGCTTCAGGATTGGATTCAAAAAGTTTTTTTGCTTTGAAACATCCCTGAAAATGCTGCAAGCCATTGCGAGAAAGAATAACGTTAGGAACGCCATGTAAACGGCAAATCATCAGACGATGGTCATATACAGCACATCGCCCATCATCATTGAGCGGACACATGACTGTCGGAACTTCTCCACGAGAGAGTGATTCTCCGACGGCTTCCACATATTCTTTGGCACGTTCAATATATCGCGCACGGGTCTCTTCCGGGAGAGCTTCAAGCCCCCTAAAAAGATAGAGCCATTCAATATGGGTATGGTGCTGGAAGTAACTCGTACAGCAATTATTTTCACAGTCAACACATGATAAGCCAAGTGCTGATGCAGCATTGGTATATGCAGCATCCATTTCTTGGTAGAGTTTTCCAAGTCGTTTGAGGACAGCGTCGGTCTTACGTCGAGAAATCATAGGGAAAGTTGATCCTTCAGCATTGCAAGACAGGTCTCTGGAGCCTGCTTGTCGGTTTCAATGATAATGTCGGCAGCTTTTTCGTAAAGAGGTGTGCGTTCGGTGTACACGTCTTCAAGAGTCAAACCGTTGGGTTTGATGAATGCGCGAGCATCGACGTCGCCGAGTCTCTCACGAAAGGTTTCCAGGTCAATTTTGAGATAGACCAGCTTGCCGAGACGTCGTAAGTGTTCCATTGCCTTTTGACTATAGATGACACTTCCGCCTGTGGCGATAATGGATCGATAGACGAAGAGATCGCAGACAACGGATTCTTCAATCTTCAAAAAATCATCCAGACCGTCTTTTTTAAGCAATTGCCCTAAAGACATACCATACGTTGCTTCTATCAATCGGTCTGTGTCGAGGTATGCCCAGCCGGAAGCCTCAGCGAGAAGTCGCGCCAAGGTGCTTTTCCCAGCTCCAGCCATACCAATGAGGCTTATAGACGCCATATTTTCTGTGATTTTCGTTTGCAGCTCGGTCATGGTGTTCGGATTGTCGCATGCGCGTCTTGAAATGAAAAGACACAAGGTTGAAAAAATCGGGTTGCAACATCAGGCGATTAGTGTCACCACCGGGCTCGTGTCAAGCCATACGAGCGTTGTCTTTGGGCGGTGTTTTCGTTACTTTATTCTTTCCCGCTATGCACTGCCGGCGTTTTGCCGTTTTGGATGAGGACAACCGTATGTCTGAAAAAGCAACGGAATTAGTACGTGAGTATGGCCTTGAAGGCGCACGACTGCGTGAAGACTTCTTTTCGCAGCATAGTGCGCATGTTGTGGCTGTAGGCAGAGCCTTGGCTCTGTCATTGGCGAGAGGGTGTAAAATCTTTTTTTGCGGAAATGGTGGAAGTGCGGCCGATGCGCAACATTTGGCCGCTGAATTTGTCAATCGCTTTCAATTGGAGCGGCCACCGTTGCCTGCATTGGCATTGACCACAGATACTTCAGCTTTGACAGCCATTGGAAATGATTACGGTTTCGATTTGATTTTCGAAAAACAAGTCCGTGCTTTAGGGGCTCCGGGAGATGTGCTCGTCGGCATATCGACATCCGGTTCAAGCCCCAATGTTCTTGCTGCCATGCGGGCTGCCCGCGAAAAAGGAATGCTTACGGTGGCAATGACCGGCCGAAACGGCGAAATTGTGCCACTGGCTGACTATCCCATTTTGGTTGACCACGATGTCACCGCGTTGATTCAGGAAATCCATATCGCTGTGGGGCATATGTTGTGTAAACTCGTCGACTTCTTTTTATTTGAAGCCGTCAATGAATTACGCCCTTATCTCGATGGAAAATAAATACGACGGAGATGTGTTATGCCCATTTATGAATATGTTTGCGACGAGTGTGGCAAGGAGTTTGAAGAAATCGTTTTTGGTGATCCAGAATCCGTTCCCTGCCCCAAATGTTCCTCGACCAAAACACACAAATTGATGTCTCGCTGTCGGACCGGCCGTTCGGGTGGGGAACTTGGCCCCATGACGAGTTCGGCGCCCAGCTCAGGTGGTGGCGGATGTGCCGGGTGTTCCGGGGGATCGTGTTCTACCTGCGGCTAGTTCTAGCATGTCATTGCGTGCGGCGTTTCAGTGCGCATTCTGATTGAAGTATTCTTTTTTGACGTAAGGAATCCGAATCATGTCTAATTCGTTGACCATTGCCACACGAGGCAGCAAGCTGGCTCTCTGGCAGGCCCATCATATTTCCGCTCAACTTGTCGCGTTGCACCCCGGACTGGAGGTTTCACTTGAAATCATCAAGACCAAAGGCGACAAGATTCTTGATGTTCCATTGGCGAAAGTCGGTGGCAAGGGGTTGTTTGTCAAAGAAATCGAAGATGCATTGCTTACGGGGCATGCTCATCTTGCTGTACACAGCATGAAGGATGTGCCTGTCGAACAACCCGATGGCCTTGTCCTTGGGGTTGTTCCGGAACGTGAAGATCATGCCGATATGCTGCTTTCCGTCAAATATGACGGCCTTGATGCCTTGCCGCACGGAGCACGAGTTGGAACAAGTAGCTTGCGTCGACAGTGTCAATTGATGGGGTTGCGACAAGACCTTTGCATTGAGTCATTACGAGGAAATCTCGACACGCGAGTCAACAAACTCCTTGAAGGGCAATACGATGCTATCGTCGTTGCTGCTGCCGGTTTGAATCGGCTTGGCATCACGACTCCCAAGATGTTTCGCCTTGAGCCTCCTGTTTTTTTGCCTGCAGTGGGGCAGGGAGCGCTCGGCCTGGAGTACCGGGCCGATGATACGCGTGTTGCCAGCCTTGTCGCGCCGTTGAATCATAGCGATACCGCTGATTGCGTCGCTGCAGAGCGGGGCTTTTTGACCGGCCTTGATGGAGGTTGCCAAGTTCCCATTGCGGCTCACGCCCGCTTTATTGAGACTGGAGATTTGCGTTTGACTGGTTTGGTTGCCGATCCCGAAGGGCAGCGTGTCATTCGCAAAGAGGTGGATTTTGTGCGGTCTGAGGCTTTTGATTCTGGAATGACGTTGGCTGCTCAAGTCCTCGAAGCTGGGGGCCGTGCTATTCTGGATGAGATGTACTCCAGCTCAAACTGAATATCACCGTGCGCTATATCTCTCGAGACCGCCTGACGGATATTCTTTTCGGTGCGCTTTTTGCCGCGGTCATGGTCATGATGTGTGTCATGGCCATGACAAGCCGACTTAATGCCCATCCTGACGAGCTTCATCATGTCGATTCCGGTCGGTATTACATGAAATACTGGGATCCACCGAGTATTGGCGATGAACGCACGATTTTTACATTCAGCAAATACGGGGTGTCGTATCTTTATCAACTTGATGTCGTGTATTTTCTGGCCGGGAAGTTTGCGAAACTGACATCAGCCTTTTTTCCTCACGACTATCAAGCCTTACGTTTTTTTAATATTGGTCTGTTTTTTATCTTGATTCTCTTGTTTTATCGCTTACCGCGACAACGGCGAATTGCGTTCGTCCCGTTGCTCCTGACGCCGCAGCTTTGGTACGTGTTTAGTTATTTCAACGGGGATGCGTTCCCGTTTTTTCTTGCCTATGTCTGTGTGTATATGCTGTGCCGGGACCGGTACACCGTTCCACCCGCGGCTTTGAGTCTCAAAGATCCTTTTTTTCGTAAACTCTTGTTTTTGGGAATGGTCATCGGTCTCATGGCGGTATCGAAACGTAACTATTATGTTTTCTTATGTTTCTTGCTCGCCTTGTTTGGTGAAAACGCTTATTTTGACCATGCTTTGAAACCTATTCTCAAAAATCTTGCCGTTGTTGTTGCGATCTGTTTAACGCTTGTTACGCTTCGTGTCGGCCTTGATGCCTATGTGAATAAATCCGTCAATCAAGACGCGCTGTCACACTATGCCGAGACGTTTGCAAAAAACGAGTTTAAACCTTCAAAAGTTTACAGTGGGGAAGCCTACTTCGGCTATAATATGCGCGAACAAGGCCTGTCTTACAGTGAGCTGTTTACAAAGTGGAATTGGCATATTTGGACGTTTCGAACAAGCTACGGGGTGTATGATTACATGAAGATTTATGCCCCGTATATTTACTACCGTTGGGTTGGCTATGCGCTCATTGCGTTTTTGCTTGTTCAGCTTGTCCCGCTTGCCTTTTCGTCGACGGAACATCGGTGGATGCTGGCCACTTTGGTCTTCTTTTCCGGCGTCACGATATTTCAATCGACCTGGCATTCATGGATATCGGATTTTCAGGCCCAAGGTCGGTACCTCTTTCCCATTCTTCCGATGCTGGGGCTCTCCTTGGCCCAAACCGGAAGAGCGTCTCTTTCGTCGAAGCCGCTTACCATACTTTTAACTCTGATTCTCTTTGGATTTGGCACATATTCCTTCATTTGGATTGGCCTCGCCAATATTGCCAAAGGATAGTTCGTACATTCTATAACGACAACGGCGGCAGAGGGGGTTCCCCCTTTGCCGCCGTTGTCGTTTGCTTTATGGTATAGCCTGATTAGGATGTGGATACTCCAGCTTGAGAGAACGTTGCCATATTATTAAATATGTCGGCAGCACTTCGCATGACGAACAAGGCCATGGCTGCGCCTGTGCCTTCTCCCAACCGCATTCCTAAGTGAAGTAACGGCTCCATTCCCAGGTGCGATACAGCGGCTGCATGTCCTGGTTCTGCAGATTGGTGGCTAATAAAACAGTAGTCTTTGACAAGAGGACAGATACGCCATGCCGCCGTATAGGCTGCAGTGGAGATAAATCCATCCACAGCGACAGCCATACGATTTTTGGCCGCGCCAAGAATAAGCCCGGCGATAGTCGCAATTTCAAGGCCACCCAACGCAGCAAGAACGCGCACCGGATCACCACTCACGACAGCGCTTTCATTGGCACGCAGGCCTTTTTCGATGATATCGGCTTTCCTGCGTACAGCGCTGACATCAAGGCCTGTCCCTGGGCCTGTCAGCAAGGAGGGAGACAAGCCGAGATAAGCGCAATACAGAGCGGTTGAAGGCGTGGTGTTGCCGATCCCCATATCGCCTGTTCCTATAGCGGCGATACCCTCGCTTGCTGCTTGGTCAGCGAGTTCGATACCATTGACCAGAGCCTGCTCGCATTGTTCTCTCGTCATGGCTGGACCGGTAAGAAAACTAGAGGTTCCTTGAGCGACACGTTTTTCAATGAGCTTCGGGTGAGCTTCAAAGTGATCTCCACAAACACCTGCATCAACAATTTTCAAATCTATCCCGGCTGTTTGCGATAAAACATTGATGCCCGCTCCACCATTGAGAAAATTATAGACCATTTGGCGGGTGACTTCCTGAGGGAAGAGACTCACTCCTTCAGCGGTCACGCCATGATCTCCTGCGCACGTGTAAATGCGGGCAGGGTCGACTTTGGGAGCATTGCCCTCGGCAATTCGGTATAGGTTGAGTGCTATTTCTTCGAGACGCCCCAAGCTCCCGCGCGGTTTAGTCAGGTCATCAAGGTGCGCTTGGCCTTTGGCGATAAGGTCTTGATCAAGAGGTGTGATAGCAGCAATGGTGGACGCGAGAACAGTATGCATGCAGATGAATCCTTCGGTTGATAGTCATAATGAACAAGCAACGGCAATGAAAAAACAAAGGCGGAAATTCCGCCTTGAAAGTATATGTGGCCGAAGGCAATGCAGCCTTCGGCCCAAAGAATCGTGCGTGATATTTTAGGATTCCAAATCAGACTGGCCCGTCGTCGAAAGGGCACGTTGCCAATACAGAGACCCTGGGTCGATGGTCTTACGAGCTTTTGTGACAAGGTGCAAGGGGACGTGAACATTGCGATCGTGCCAGCGACTGACCATGAGGCCGGTTTTCCCAGCCATTCCTGCGTGCACCGCATTTTGGGCTAGAGAGCCGCAATACACGCTGTCTTCGGTATTTGCAGGGATTGAGCGGATAATATAGCTCGGATCGATAAATTTTAAGGTCAGGGGCCGTTGTCGCTGCTTAAAATGTGCCTTGATGCGGTTTACAAGCAGACCGCAAATGTCGCCGAGGATGGGATTTCCTGAGGCATCGACGCCACCGTTTTCCGGCAACAAATGCTGACCAGCACCTTCAGCAACAACAATGACGGCATGGCCACGACGATCAAGCCGTTCTTCCAAAGCGCTGAGCAGTCCGGTAGGCCCCTCCAATTTGAAGGGGGATTCAGGGATAAGGACAATATTGACATCCTGCAATCCCAAGGTCGCTTCTGTTGCGATAAAACCGGAATATCGGCCCATAACCTTGACGAGACCGACCCCAGCCGGAGCACCTGTGGCTTCCACGTGCGCGCAGCGAATTGCTTCGGTCGCTTTATCCACTGCCGTATTGAAGCCAAATGTACGGCTGACAAAGTGGATGTCGTTATCAATGGTTTTGGGGATGCAGACAATCGAAATATCAAGTTGGCGAGACTGGACTTCTTTGTAGATTTTTTCTGCGGCGCGCATGCCGCCAACGCCGCCGATCAAAAAGAGAATGTCGATGTTCATTCTGTCCAATGCATCGACAATGGTGACGATAGATTGCGGTCCGCGGGATGAACCCAGAATAGAGCCGCCAAACTCATGAATGCTGGATACCGATCTTGGTGTCAGCTCCATGACATTATGTCTGAATTCCGGAATAAAGCCGCGCAATCCATAGCGAATACCGATAGTGGCAGCTACACCGTACTGATAGTGAGCTTCATTGACAATCGATCGAATGACATCGTTTATACCGGGACAAATTCCTCCACAGGTGACGATAGCACATTTTGTTCTGGGAGGATCGAAATAGATCGATTGACGTGGCCCCGCTTCTTCAAACGTAACGGGTTGCGAGTCATGAAAGCAAAATTGTTGCTTTTCAATAAAAATAAGTACGCCATCTTCATCGGTAATGTAATGATTTGTTTTTTTGGTTGAGGAAAACCGTGGGTTGCCCAACGTATCAATACATGTCCCATCAGGACATATAGGGGATTGTTTGGTGACGTCTTTGGAGGATTGTTCAACAACGTCTTCGGAGGGTTGCTTGACGACCTCTTCAGGGGATGGTGACGTGTGTTCGGTCATGGCGACTCCTCGGTCGTTTACACGGTTGACTGGATAGTCGAATTTTAGCCCGCACAGCCGGGATTGACAAGACAGGTCGAGCGGATACAACGAAACAAAGGGGAGGAGACATGAGAATATTCTTTTTTCTTCCACCGTTACGTAAAATGACGGGGGGATTATATGTACTCGGCACAATCGCTGATGCACTGGCCAAACAGGGATTCAATGTGTTCTTTGTTCCACGCGACGAACATAATATACCGGCTTTTGAAGGCGAAACAAAGGCGATTTCTCATATTCCGTTGAATCTTTTACAATTGACTTCCGACGATGTATGGATTGTGCCAGAAGGATGGCCCAATGCGTTGGCTCCTGGTCTTACGGCCAAGGCTCGTTGCGTTGTCTATTGCCAGAATTGGGCATATTTATTTTCCGGACTCCCGGAACATGTTAATTTACGCTCTCTCCCCGTTTCTTTTATCGCCGTCTCCAATCCTGTTGCACTCTATATTCAGCAAACACTCGGGAGTATTGCTCCGATTTTACGCCCTGGTATTGATCGTTCTCTTTTCCGTGCTCCTGATGCAAAGCCCGGAGGTGTAGTGCGTATCGCCTATATGCCCCGCAAGAATAAAGCACAGGTTGAACAGATCCGATCTGCCGTGATGGCAATGCACACCGGCCATCAAGCAGACAGACCGCAAATCCATTTTATTCCAATCGCCGACATGGACAAGTCCGGTGTGGCGAGAGTGCTTCAGTCTGCCCATATTTTTCTGGCGACGGGATTTCCCGAAGGTTGTCCGCTACCTCCCCTTGAAGCAATGGCGTGTGGATGTATTCCTGTCGGATTCGCTGGCTTTGGAGGTTTCGACTATATGCGTCAGGCGATTCCAGATGCGCCAGGGGCGTTTGATCCATGGTGGAATCTTCCATCGCTTGACTGGGGGGGCAACAGTTTTATTGCTGCCGACAACGACGTTTTAGGAGCAGCTTGTCTGCTTGACAGAGCCGTCGAATTGCTTCATTCGAACAAACTTTTTTGGGAGACGATTGTTGAACACGCTCAAGCGACAGCTCAAGCATACGATATGGATGCTCATCGTCACAATGCCGTTGCTGTGATCGGCGGGATGGCGACGTAGAGTGCTCCGTAAAGGAGGAGCGTTCTTACCTATGAAGAGGAGAGCGTGCGTTCTTGATCCAGTGCTTGGCGGATAATATGGGCAAAGCGTTCTTCAACAAGCGGTTTCATGGCGAACTCGGTAATACCGAGCTTTTGGGCCTGTTGTGGAGACATATTCTCTGAATATCCCGTGATGAGAATTGTTGGGATATCAACACGTAGTGCCATCACTTCGGCAAGCAACTCGGCCCCTGTCATCATGGGCATCGTTTGGTCGGTAATCACGAGGTCGAAATCGTTTGGGTTGTTCATAAAGCACCGAATCGCTTCCACCGGAGAGGTAAACGCTGTGACTGTGTACCCAAGACCGGTAAGCATATCGTACGCCATGGATGTGATGAGCTCTTCGTCGTCAATAAAAAGAATACGCTCTGTTCCGCCTTCCGATGACTTTTCTTCGACATGAGGCGTTGTCTGGGACTCGGCATGCTTAGGAAGCAGAACATGGAAGCGGCTGCCAACATTGAACGTGCTTTCCACATGGATTGTCCCGCTGTGATTCTTGACAATTCCATGAACCACGGAAAGCCCCATACCCGTTCCTTCACCCATCTCTTTGGTTGTATAGAATGGGTCGAAAATTCGATCGATTATCTCCGTGGGGATGCCATGCCCGGAGTCTGATACGATAATTTCAAGGAAGTCTGAGGGCTGTTTGGAAGGATTACCAGTTGTAAGTTCCACGGGAAGCTGCTCTGCCTCTTGGAGCTCGATTTTGAGTTGTCCTCCGTTTTCACGCATGGCGTGGGCCGCATTAGTGCAGAGGTTCATTAAAACTTGGTGAATCTGAATGGGGTCGCCCATAATGGAGTCAGACGGTGCCATGATGTTCGATTGAATCTGGATGTTTGGCGGCAATGTCGCCTTGAGCATCTTTTGAATTTCTTTAATCAGGTTGCTGATATGAACAACCGTCGTCTCCTGTTCAGTTTGTCGGCTAAAGGTGAGTATTTGCCGAACCAATTCAGAAGCACGCATGCCGGCAGATTGGATTTGGCGAAGGTATTCTTCGAGCTTGCTGTCTTTTTCCGTTAAATTAAGGGCAAGACGAGCAAATCCGAGAATAGCAAAAATCATGTTGTTGAAGTCATGTGCAATACCGCCAGCCAGGGTGCCAAGAGCCTGCATTTTTTGGGCTTGTCGGAATTTCTTTTCAAGCTCCGTACGCTCGGCTTCAGCCTCGATGACTTCTGTGATGTCAACAGCAACGCCCAGTACCTGGCGTTTGCCAGGCAAGGGCAGTTTTGTTTTTGTAAACCAGCGTCGTTCTCCTTTGGGAGCGGGGATACTGGTTTTCGGGACAAACAAAGGATTCCCCGAGTCGATGACTTGGCGATCTTCTCGAAGGTAGGGTTCTGTTTCATCGGCGTCGGCATCGGCATTGAAATCCGCTCCACGTCGACCAACAAGGCCTTCCGGAGTGGAACCATAGAGGGTGGCCATGGCTTTATTGACAAGAATGAACGCACCGGTTTCGTCTTTAACGAAAATAGGGCACGGCACGGTATCGATAATTTGTCGCAGAAAGGCTTTGTTTTCCCGTAATTCTTCTTCGGCAAGCTTGCGTTCTGTAATGTTTTGTCCTACGGCCTGATACTCGATCAATTGGCCTTCTTCATCGAAAATAGCACGGTGTGTCCAGCGTTGCCATTCTATGCGTCCGTCGTCGAGGATAACACGATGCTCAAATGTAGTAACCGGATTCTCTTTGGTCAGGCGGATGACGTGCTGTCGAATGTGTTCGAGATCCTCTCCTGGGATATGAGGGATATAATTGGTATTGAGTAGGTCCAATCGTCCTTTGCCGACAAATCGAACATACGCGTCATTGACGTAAGAAAGCCGTCCATCGGGTAAATAACGACAAATGAGCTCGGTCTGATCTTCCAAAATGGCGCGGAATCGCGCTTCACTTTTCGTAAGCTGAGTTTCTATACGTTTGCGTTCATTGATTTCAATAATAAGTTGCTCGTTTATGTGTCGCAATGTTTCTGTACGCTGTGCAACGCGTTGTTCGAGCTCATCTTTGGTCTTTTGAAGCTCTCGTTCAGCGCGTTTATATACCGTAATGTCACGCAACGTAAGCATACGAGCCGGATTACGTTCCCAAAAAACCGGCGTTTCACGGAGTTCCGCAATGATGGAACTGGAATCATGAGGCTGGAGTTCTATTTCCTGCGGTTTGTCTGCGGCGGAAAGACTAAGGTGTTGTCCGACAAGCTCTTCACCTTCACGTTGAAGCATATGCCGTGCGGCAGAGTTGGCATACAGTACATGGCCATCAGGGTCGGTTACAATGAAACCATCGACATTTTGCTGAATAAGCGCCCCAAGGCGTTCTTCATAATGGAGAAGATGCCCAACGCATTTATCGTCAGGTCCGTTGGGGTCAATCTGATCAAAAAGCGGAGGGGGGCAATCTCGACTCATGGTGAGTGCTCTTCATGTTGAACTTTCATGGACCGGGGACATCGTTCCTAGGTACCCTGTTGACACATTACAAAAATACGTGAGCCTTATTGCGACTTGTATAACTCTCCTATAGGGGAGAATCAACCCGAGAAACAAAAACATTTCAGACTTAGACGTATTGGTTTGATATGAAGTCTGGAAGAGGAGAATATGTATTATGGTAACGTTGTTTACTCAAGTGTACTTGAAGTTTTTTTTCTTGTTGACTCCTTTTTTTGCTATTTCTACGTTTTTAGCTATGACGTCAGAGTATAATCCCAGTGCAAGACGTCGGCTTGCCGTCAAAGTTACCGGAGCTGTAGTAATTATTACAATTGGTCTCTTTCTCTTTGGATCGTCTATTTTTAAAATTTTCGGTATTACATTGGATGCATTTCGTATTGGAGCTGGATCACTGCTTTTTCTCTCTGCAGTATCTCTTGTTCAGGGTTCACGAAAGAATCCAATGGAAGATAAGACGGATGATATTGCCGTTGTACCATTAGCTCTTCCTGTAACCGTCGGTCCAGCAACAACCGGTGCTCTTCTCGTCATGGCGGCAGACATGCAAACAATTGGGCAGATGACCACGGCATCGGCAGCCCTTATCGGTGCCTGTCTGACTGTGGGAACTTTGCTGTATATGGCGGGAGCCATAGAACAGATTCTGGGCCAGCGTGGTCTTGTTATCATGAGTAAACTTACCGGTCTCATTCTCGCTTCCATTGCCGCACAACTTGTGTTTACTGGGGTTCATAATTTTATGGCACAGTAGTGTTGCATGATGTGAATGGATTTTAGCAATTGGACATAGTTGATTTGTAGATGTGTATCTTGGTCTCTCGTTCACTTTTTAACTGTGTAACTTGGGAGTGATCTTCAGTATGAAAGAATTTTTACTTCCCTTGATTATTTGCCCTGAGCATATTGCAACACAAACTCCGCTGCATTTCCATGAATCGGACGTATGTTATTCTGGTGATGATATTTGGACGGGAAATCTTATTTGTCCACAGTGTCAAGCTATCTACAGCATCCGCGACGGTGTGGCTGATCTTGCGCCCGTTGCAACACCTCGGCCGGCTGTGCAAGGAAAATACGAGTTAGATTCCACAGTTGGAGCGTATCTCTGGAGTCAATTTGGTGACTTGTATACCGAAGATACAGCAATATTGAATGAATTGGTGAAACCGAGTGATGCGTACGCGTCTTGGGCAAACTTGTTTTCTTTTGGCGAGGGACCATTTCTCGATGTGGGCTGCGCCGTGGGCCGACTTGTTCTTGAAGCGGCTGGTCGCGGGCTTCTTGCTGTTGGGGTGGATTTGTCTCATGCTTTCATATCTGCGGCTCGGTCACTTGTTCGTACTGGTCGCATTGATACACTTTTAACGGTTGAAGGGCAGATTACACAGCCGTTTTCTTTTGCCTTACCGAAGAGACTGCGAAACGAAACCGTTGAGTTTATTGTCGGTGATGCTCTTGCACTGCCGTTTCGTTCTGATTGTTTTGCCAGCTTGGCTTCCTTGAATATTCTCGACAAAGTACCATTTCCTCTTCGCCATCTTGAAGAACTCTCGCGTGTTGGCCACCAACACGGGTGTGAGTTGGTGGTTTCTGATCCATATTCCTGGTCGTCCGATGTTGCCGCTCCAAGCGACTGGCTCGGTGGAACGTTGGAAGGTCCGTATGCTGGGCGTGGCATCGACAATGTTCGCGCACTCTTGGCCGGACGTGACGGTCATATTAATCCTCCGTACACGACAGATTCATGTCCGGATATTCCTTGGACCATCCGAAATCATACGCATCACGCCGAATATATTGTAAGTCGTCCGCTTTATGCGACCCGATAAGAGAAAACCACCCGCCACTGTTAGCGACGGGTGGTTTGAAGATAAACGTTGAAGAAGAATACTGCTCTTAGGAGGTAGGAGTATCCTTTTGGGGCGGAGGAGATTTCGTTCCTCGTCGCGTTTCAATAAGTCGTTGAATGAGAAAGTAGAATAAGGGGACGAATATCGTTCCCAGTATTGTTGCTGCCAACATCCCACCAAATACGGACGTACCCAAAGCGTGACGGCTGGCAGCCCCGGCTCCAGCTGCAATGACCAGTGGAATGACGCCAAGAATAAAGGCAAATGACGTCATCAGGATGGGCCGGAAGCGCAAATGGGCTGCTTCCAATGCGGCATCAAGTATGGACATGCCTTCTTCGCGTTTGTTCATTGCGTATTCGACAATGAGAATAGCGTTCTTTGCGGCCAGACCAATGAGCATAACAAGACCGATTTGCGCATAGACATTGTTGTCGAGACCTCGGATGAGTTGCGCAGCCATGGCACCGAATATACCGAGAGGAACCGCGAAGATAACCGCAATGGGGATAAGCCACGATTCATACTGAGCCGACAGGAACAGAAAGACCATAACAATGGCCAACCCAAAGATGATGATGCTTTGGCTGCCGGATGATTTTTCCTGATACGCGATGCCGGTCCATTCGAAACCGTAGTCACGTGGGAGTGTCTTGAGCGCCGCCGCTTCCATTGAGGCAAGTGTTTGTCCCGAACTGAAACCGGGAGGAGTGGAAGCATTGATTTCAACGGTTTTATACAGGTTGTACCGTTGAATGTATTGCGGCCCAGAAGTGTGCTTGACTGTAACGAGCGTCGAAAGCGGAACCATCTGGTTGTCTTTGTTGCGGACATAGAGTCGTCCGATGTCGCTTTCCTTGACGCGATAATTCGCTTCTGCCTGTAAGGTAACCTTATAAGTGCGACCAAACAGGTTGAAATCGTTGATATAGAGGCTTCCTAAGTTGGCCTGCAAGGTGTCGAAAACGTCACTCAACGGAATACCGAGATTTTTGACTTTTTCTCGGTCCACCTCGACGTAGTATTGCGGGACATTGACGCTAAATGGCGTAAACACTCCGGTTACTGCCGGATCCTGCGATACGGTTTTCATGTATTCATTTGCAATCTTGGCGAGTTCTGTGATGTCGCCACCAGAACGATCTTGGAGTTCAAATTGTGAACCACCCGTCGATCCGAGACCCGGGATTGGAGAAGGATTGAGACAGAAGGCAAGTCCATCACTGAGGTGATTGAGCGCGTTCTGTGCAGACTTCATGATGGCCGGGAGTTGGAGTTCCGGAGTTGTACGCTGATCCCATGGGTCAAGAATAACGAAGATACAGGAGGTATAGGAACTTTGCGTGGAGTTGATAATATTGAGTCCACCCAAAGCAAGGTAATCGTGTACCCCCGGTGCTTTTTCAAGGTATGCTTCGATTTCTCGCAAGGTTGCATCGGAGCGCTGCAGCGAAGCCCCTTCAGGAAGCTGGACTGTGATGATAAAGTACCCTTGGTCTTCCATGGGGACAAAGCCCGTCGGCAAAATTTTCAACAATGATGCCGTCGCAAAAAGTAACGCCCCCATAATACAGACGAAGATAAAACCCCGTTTTATGGCTGAGCGAACAATGCCGAGGTATCCCCCGGTGATCTTTTCAAAATAGAAGTTGAATTTGCCATAGAACCACCCTAATGGGCCTCGCGTTTCGCTGACCGGCCTCAGAAGCAAGGCACTCAGTGACGGACTCAAAGTCAAAGCGTTGATCGTCGAGATGGCCACGGAAACCGATAATGTCAGCGCAAATTGCTGGTAGAGTCGTCCTGTAATACCACCCATAAAGGCAACTGGTACAAACACGGCGATGAGAACGAGTGACGTGGCGACGATAGGGGCCGATACCTCGGCCATGGCCTGTTTCGTGGCTTCTTTGGGGGAAAGTCCTTTTTCATCGATGAGGAGTTGGACTGCCTCCACTACGACAATGCCGTCGTCAACCACAATTCCGATGGCCAGAACAAGGCCGAAAAGAGTCAGGGTATTGATGGAAAAGCCAAGAACAGGAAACAGAGCAAATGTCCCGACCAATGAGACGGGGACCGCGATCATGGGAATGATCGTTGCTCGAAAATTTTGAAGAAATACAAACACGACGATAAAAACAAGAACAAGCGCTTCGAAGAGGGTTTGAATGACCTCGTCAATGGATGCAATGACGAATCGTGTTGTATCGTATGGAATACGAAATTCAATGCCTTCGGGAAATGCTTGAGACAACTTTTTGACTTGTTCTTTCACCTGATCGGCAACATTGAGCGCGTTGGCGCCGGGAAGCTGGTAGATCAGGATAGACGCGGTCGGGTTGCTGTTCAGGCGAGTAAAGGCGTTATATGAGGCTGAGCCAAGTTCAATGCGAGAAACGTCGCGAAGACGCAAGGTGCTCCCATCGGGATTAGCTCGCAAGATAATATTTTCGAATTCTTTAATTTGGTCGAGTCGTCCTTTCACTTGGACGGTATACTGGAATTCCTGTCCGGCAGGGGCCGGTTCTCCGCCGATTTGGCCGGCCGGAGCTTGAATGTTCTGTTCTTTGACCGCATTGGCAACATCGGTCGCCGTGAGCCCGAGTCGTGTAAGCTTATCCGGATCGAGCCAGATACGCATACTATATTCATCACTCCCATACACATTGATGTTCCCAATGCCGGGAATACGCGCCAAGGTATCAGCGATGTTGATCTTAGCATAGTTGCTCAGAAATAGTCCGTCATAGCTGTTATCTGGAGAAACAAGGTTGACGGCCATCAGCATGTCAGGAGACTGCTTTTTGACGCTGATTCCTTGTCGAGTGACGTCTTGGGGAAGTTTCGGTTGGGCCAAGGAGAGACGGTTCTGAACATCAACCGTGGCAAGATCAAGATCGCGTTCAATGGCAAACGTCACGTTCAGAATCATCTGCCCTTGGTCTGTACTAATGGAGGACATGTACATCATGTCCTGTGCGCCGTTGACCTGTTCTTCAATAGGAGCGGCGACGGTTTCTTCCACGACTTTGGCCGATGCGCCTGGGTAATTGGCCTGCACCTGCACCGTCGGGGGAGAAATTTGGGGGTATTGGGCAATGGGTAACGATACAAGCGCAAGTGTACCCACTATGAGAATGACAATTGAAATAACGGCCGAGAAAATCGGCCGGTCAATGAAGAAATTGACCATGGCCTAGTTCTCCTTCGTGGGAGTACCTGCATCGCCCTGTGTTTGTTGTGCAGATTCTTCGTCCGAGAAGACCGGAGCATCCTTCGTTCCGCTGGATTCATCTGTAGAGTCCATCTGAGGAGTCACTTTATCGCCGGGGCGGATTTTGTTGACGCCCTCGGAAATAACAAGATCACCGGCTTTCAGTCCTTCCTGAATGACCTGCATATTATCGGGAGCCTGGGGGCCGAGTGTAATGGGGCGGCGTTCCACGGTACCGTCGTCTTTCACGACAAGCACGGCTTTGGATCCTTGAAACGAGACAACAGCGCGTTGTGGAATGATAACCGCATTTTTCAATTCATTGACAACAAAACGTACTTTCGCAAATTGTCCCGATTTGAGAATATTGTCGGGGTTGGGAAAAACAGCTCGTACACCGAGAGTTCCCGTTGTCGGGTCGACCTCGCGGTCAGCCATATCGGGCTTCCCTTTTTCCGCATAGACAAGGCCGTCGGCTAAAATCAGTTCCATGCGCATGGGAGTTTCGTCTCCCCGCCCTTTGGCGCCGTACCGCATGACAAAATTAAGATAGGTCTTTTCGGCAATACTGAAATTGACATACATGGGATCAATGGAAGAAATGGTCGCAAGAAGGGTATTTTCGCCTTTGCCAACCAGTGCCCCGATTTTGGCCTGAGCTCGTCCGATAACACCAGTCAGCGGTGCATATACTTTGGTATATCCGAGATTGAGTTGGGCTTCGGCAAGGTTGGCTTTCGCACGATCAAGCTGTGCTTTCAGATCTTTTTCATGCGTTGTTTTCTGATCGTATTCTTCCCGGCTGACAGCACCGGTTTTATAGAGTTTGCTGAAGCGGCTGACGTCGAGACGGGCTTTATCTAATAAAGCGATAATTTGATCGACTTGGCCTTTGGCATCGTTAACATATTGTTCCTGCTGGCTTGGATCGATAACGAACAGTAAATCCCCTTTTTTGACAATGGAACCTTCGCGGAAAAGTCGTTCCTTAAGGTACCCTTCAATGCGAGCTCGGATGTCGACAGTGCTGACGGCTTCTGTTTTTCCAACAAATTCACCGTAAACATTAACATCTTCTGTTTTGGTCTTGAAAACTTTTGCTGGAATCGCCTGTTGTTGCGCCGCCTTTTGGGCCTTTTCGTCCTGACTGTTCTCGCCACACGCTGTTATAAAACCCAATACGATAAAGCCGAGCAGCAAAATATAAGGAACTTTGAACGAAACACTGTTGGATTTTTTTCCGGTCGAAACCACGCTACGTGCCCCCCTTGGCAGAAATCAGTCAATGTATGGTGTCTGTCCAGACGTGAAGTGCAGATCAGACAATGACAACAGATGAAGCCTTTTCCATTCGTCGAAATGAGGTTGATGAATTTGTAATTTATTGTTGATTCTGTACCATGGTGGATTCATACGATCAATGTGTAACCTTCCAAAAAAAGAATATTCCGATACCAGGGAGCAGAATAGTTTCGATAGATTGTGTGTCATGGCAAACCACCAATATACAGGCAGGACGTGGTGGCTTGTCGTTCGGGCGGAATATGTTATGGTTCCGACCATCCAATACAACGTATTCACGTAGTGAGGAGGAATGTGTTTATGAAAGCCAGCGATTTTCTCTACCTCGGACTTGGCGCCGCGTTTTTAGCGAAAGACAAAATTGCGGAACAACTCACAGAAATGGAAAAACGGGGCGATATCAGTAAAGATGAGGCCAAACAGTTTATGGATGAAGCAGTCGCCCGGGCCAAGAAAGAACGCGAAAGTTTCGATGCGCGTTTGCGGGAGGCCGTGAAGGACGTCGTATCCGAACTTGGGCTTGCAACGAAGGATGATATTGAGGAACTCAAAGCGTTGATGAACAAATCTTGAAACATCCCTATTCACCGGGGCGTGTTCTGTGCGCATTACACTTCACGCTGACCGTGTTCCTTCTTGTTCGGGGACGGCCGAAATTTCTCTGGTTTCGGCCTTTGTCCCCGGAAAAACTTATGGACGCCATTGCACAGCTTGGTGTCTGTTTTTTGAAATTAGCTCAGGTGTTGGCGACACGGGCTGATTTTTTTCCTCTTGAATATCTCGACAAGCTCAAGACCATTCACGACCAAGTTTCTCCCATGAATGCTGAGGAATATGAAAAGGTTTTTGCGCGGGCTTTTCCCGATCCTTCGTGTTTCTCTTTTTTTGATTCTGCGCCTCTTGCCAGTGCTTCCATTGGCCAAGTGCACGAAGCGAGGTTGCAAAGCGGGGAGCGTGTTGCGGTCAAACTCCGTCGTCAAGGTGTTGACCGTCTCGTCGAAAAAGATATCCGTTTACTGCGTGGGATTTTATGGTTGGCTCAACCGCTTTTTAGCCGACTGACCAGGAATTCTCTCGAAGCCGTAATAAGCGAGTTTTCCGATATGATTCGTCGGGAAACGGATATGTTGTCGGAATGTGAAAATCTTGAACAATTTCGAAAGCGTTTCGTCAAATCCGACGTCACATTGCCTGAAGCCTATCGAGAGCTGACATCAAGTGATGCTTTAGTCATGAGCTTCATCGATGGTGTCCGCATTGACGATAAAGAAGCCATTGGGGCCATGGGGATTGATGGTGAAAAACTCATCTCCAAGCTTGTCGTTTTTTATATGGAGCAAATGCTTATCGCGGGCTTTTTTCATGCCGATCCTCATCCAGGCAACCTCCTTGTCCAGAAAGGAGGGCGATTGGCTTTGCTTGATTTCGGGATGGTGAAGCGGCTTTCCAATGCGACACGTATTGCCATGATTGAAGTGGTGAAAGCGGCAAATGAACGTGACTTTGAGCTGTATATTCTCGCGTGTAAACGATTGGGTGTTGTCGCTGCAGATGCCCCGGATGATAAAATGACGGAGTTTGCTGAGCGTATATTCGATATTTTTGGAGATGCCCGTCTCTCTGCTTCGTCCATGCGTGATATTGCTTTTACTACGCTGGCATCAATGCGTGACCTTCCATTCAAAATTCCTCAAGAAGTTGTCTATGTCATGCGAGTGTCCTCGCTGATTGAAGGCCTGGGAACGACATTTGTAGATAATTTCAACGGCGTCAAAGATGTCTTGCCAGTGCTCAAAAGCAATTTGACCCGTGCGCTTGGCGCTGAAGCAGGACTTTTTCCTACCATTGGTCAAGAATTGGCTGGGCTTCCTTTAACAATGCGTCGTGCCAAAACTGTCTTCAATGATTTGGCTGAACAGAATCTGCACGTTAAACTTTCTCGAGAAACACTTGATCTTTTGGAAGGGCGTATTCGAAATATGATGCGGCCGATTTGCCAGGGGGGACTCTTTATCCTGGCCGCCTTTCTTGTTGTCGGTATGGAGCTGCCTTGGAAAAATGAAATCGCCGTATTGCTTTTTGCCGTCGGTGCTTTGCGGATCGTTATTGGTTTGAAATAAAGGTGTTCTCCTTATTACCTTCCTGAAATATCGTGACGAGCTAGGATGTCATCTCCTTGGAGGACAGCCATAACACTCCAAGGCTATTGGACTTTTAGGAGATGCATACAATGCATACGAAAAAACTATGATGTGTATTATGGGACACTGGGTTCTTCTGATGCGAGAAGTTCTCGACAAACACCGCCCACAACACGACGTAGGCAAAATTGACCTCCAGCACTGTGTGAAATACTGGCGTTAGTCACTTCCGCACATGCACGTTGCACAGCGTCACTTCGCGGCATGCCACATTCAATATATCTTCCAGCCTTCCGAAGCAGTACTTCTTTGATAAGGTGCGTATTCATGACAGTCTCCTTGTGTTATCAAGAAGACATGCATTTTTTACACCACTTGGAGGTGTTTTGTTTTTGCGTGGAATAATTATGCGGAGGCTGAATTCTTGTCTTGGAGACTGAGGCGATGAGAGGGAAGACAGTCGGGATGATTCCGTAAAAGGTAGAGTACCATGCGTTCACGAACCAGACAGCGCAATTCCCAGAGTTTTGATGAGTTTCCCGCACTGACCAGGGCGCGAACTTCCATGCTGTCGATTCCTGATTCAACAACATGGATAACAGCTGTCCGTCCATCCCAATAGGCTCTGCCTTCATCACGGCAAATACGCTCCAGCTCAAGTCGCATGTCATCAATATTTGTATGAAACGCAACGTGCCAAATGACGGCACCAAGCATTTCAGACGACGTGCGTGTCCAGTTCTCGAACGTTTTTTCAAGAAATCGATTGATTGGAATGATGAGGCGACGTTGGTCCCAAATGCGAAAAACGACATAGGTCAGAGTTATCTCTTCGACCTTTCCCCATTCTCCTTCAATGATGAGGACATCGTCTATCTGAAAAGGACGCGTGAACGCCACTTGGATTCCGGCAAGAATGGCCGCGAGGCTCTTTTGAGCGGCAAAACCGATAACGACACCAGCAACACCGGCTGACGCAAGAAGGCTTGTGCCGATAGCTTCAAGTTGGTCAAATGTCATTAAGGCCGATGCAATAGCCAATAGGACGATCACAAATTGCGTGACGCGCTGAAATATTTTGAATTGGGTAAAAATTCGACGTGCGTGAAGATTATCGTCTGCAAGAAGGTTTATCCGTGAGAGTAATACATCTTCAAAAACATTTAAAAGATTAAAAGCAATCCAGGATACGCAGAACAACCAGGAGAGGCGCAGGCCGTTCTCTATAGAATGATTGGGTTCTGTTGAAAGAAAAAGCGTACGAAAGAGTGAGTAGAAAAACAGCATGACCAACAACCGGGTTGGCCCCTTCATGTTGTTTGACAATGCTTTCTCTACTCTCGGGTGCTTCTTTTGTGTAAGTCGCCGAATGACGATGACAAGAAGCATATGCACCAGAAGACCGCAGATGAGCGATACCAGTACAGTAATAATGAAGCCTGTTGTACCGGGGAGTGAAGGAAGGTGAAACTGACTGGCAAGAAATGTCGTTATCTGTTCCAGTAATGTATCAAACATAAACAAGTGCTGGCTGATTGTGTGCTACATCAAGCCATTTTTCATCAGAGGGTATCGTCGGAATGGTCCAAACAATCATACCCTCCTTTCAAAAACGCTTGAAACGATTCGGAAGCAAGGATTTCAGGCGCATCCGGGCTAGGGCAGAGGGCTTTGTTTTTGGGGAGCTTGGTCAGTTCAAATTGTCCGCTATAGATTACGTCGCCGCAATATCGACAAATGTATTCCGTCGCTTTCTTGCTGCAATTACAGTCTTTCTTTTGGTATATATGTTTTTTCATGAGATACAAGACATTTTGGGTATGCAGTTGTCATATTGCTCCTGATCAGCAAAGGAGGAAGAAAGCTCCCGAACAACATGAACGCATCCAATCAGTTCATCGTTTTGGTCGTAAAAAGGGCTGGCAGTGATAAGACGTCGCGTTCCTGTTTGATGGTCGGTGATTTCTCGCTCGTGGGAACACCCGTCACGAATAAGCTCCTCCAGTGGACAATTTTTTCGCAGACAAAAATTTTGAGGTGAGATTTCGTCGCACTTTTTGCCGAAGGCTTCATGGGCACTAACACCTGCTGTTTGTGCCATGGCCTCATTGATCAGGATAACGTTCTTGTCGAGATCAAGGACACAAATTTGGCTTGGCATGGAGTTGATTGTCCGTTTGAGCAATTCCATATAACGGGCAGACGTTTCTTCGGCTTCACGTCGAGCTGTGATATCGAGCATTGATCCTTCGAATTGAATATCTGCATCACCGATATCGTTCACCGATTGAATATGCAGTGAGACCCAAACGAGATTTCCATCCTTACCAAGGACGCGTGTTTCGAAATCTTGAAGGCCTCCATGAGAGAGTCCTTTCTGAAATCGTATGGCATCTTCATCGTCAAAAAAGAGAGCATCAAGACGATGGGCATACTGCCTGGCTTCCTGTTGGGTGGCATATCCCAGCATGTGGGCAAATGCTTTGTTCAAGTTTGAAATACGACCATCTGCATTGAGGGTAAACATGCCGATGACGGCTTGATCGAACATCGCACGATGTTTTTCTTCCGAAGCACGAAGCCGTTTCTCAAGACGTGCATTGTGGAGTGCGAGTTCAATGTGAATTTGTACATCTAAAAGGCGAACCGGTTTCTGGATAAAGCCTCGTGCACCTGATGATTTGACTCGCGAAAGCAGTTCGTCTCCCATTGCCGCTGTAATGTATATGACTGGAATATCGAGTAATTGATGAATAGTTGACGCCGCCACCACACCATCAATGGCGCCGGCAAGATTGATATCCATAAGAACTAAGTCTGGATGGAGTTCAGAGATACGCGCGATAGCCTCTTCTCCCGTTGAGAGCAGGGCGCTCACCCTATAGCCAAGCTTTTGGATAAATTGTTCCAGGACGAATGCCGTTGTGGGGTCATCTTCAACAATAAGAATCTGTTCTAAAGCCATGAAATATCCTTCGTGCACTATCCTTTTGCGCCTAAGTTGAGGAAAGTGATCACAAAATACAACAAGATATTTCTCATTACGAGGATTTTAGACTCTTTGCAACACGGTTCAATTTCAATTCGGCGGCAGTTTGGAGAGCGTAAAGGACTTTTTTTCGCGTTGCGCTTGGTGAAGTGTTTCGGTACACGAAGAGAACATTTTCATAATTATAACAGTTCTCGCGGCTTGTTTTCAAAGAGCATGTGTGCTTTCGTCATGGCGGGGCCCGAAGGCATGCACATCCTGCTGAGTTCTCAATGCTGGATCGCGGGATGGGGTACCCTGCCTGGAGGGTTCCATGCTTCTTGGCATTGATGTCGGCGGTACACATACCGATGCTGTGCTTGTGTCAAAAAACGGTATTGTGGCTTCAGCCAAAATCCGGACACGGCACGATGACTTGCTGTCTTCAATTAACGACGCTTTGAGCGCTGTATTATCCGATACGCCTGCTTCGGCCGTTACTCGTCTGAATTTGAGCACAACGTTGTCCACCAACTCTATTGTAGAAGGGCGAACCGAACCGGTCGGTGTCTTTGTGACCGGAGGCCCTGGTATCGACCCGGAAGAATATCGCATTTTCTCCCATTATTATCCTATTACTGGAGTTATTGATCACCGTGGAGAAGAGACGGGCGCTCTTGATATGGCTGCCATCGAACGCGGTCTTGAACAGTGCCGCCAGGATGGAGTGAAAGTCTTTGCCGGTATCGGTAAGTTTTCCGTACGTAATCCGGAGCACGAACAAAAGATCAAGGAAGCGGTTCATCCTACTGCTGATTTTGTTTCACTAGGTCATGAATTTTCCGGACAACTTGGCTTTGGTCGCCGTATTGCTACCGCGGCATATAACTGTGCGGTTTGGCGATTGTATAATCGATTTGCCGATGCTGTGCAGTCGAGTGCGGTCAAACTCGGGCTGCAGGCAAAAATCAATATTCTCAAAGCCGATGGTGGTGTCATGCCATTGTCATTGTCACGTTCAATGCCGGTTGAGTCTATTTTATCCGGCCCAGCTGCCAGTGTTATGGGAATTATTGCTGTTTGCGATGTCAACCACGATTCGGTGATTTTGGATATCGGTGGAACAACCACAGATATTGCCGTTTTCGCTGACGGAGCCCCTTTGATTGAAACCGAGGGGATTGCTATCGGCGACAGACCGACGTTGGTGCGTGCGCTCAAAACCCGATCCATTGGAATTGGCGGTGATTCCGCGGTGCACATCGAAAACGACCGTGTCCTTGTTGGACCGAAGCGCCTTGGGCCGGCAGTGGCCGAAGGAGGCGAAACGCCGACATTGCTTGATGCCCTCAATGTGCTTGATTTGGCCAGCCACGGCGATGTTGACGCCTCGTTAAAGGCCATGGATACCCTTGCTCGTGAACACGGGCTTGAGGCGACAGTTTTGGCCGATTATGCCGTGAGTTACGCCGTCAACCGGATTCGAGAGGAAGTCGCCAGCTTTCTGCAAGAGATTAACGCCAAACCCGTTTATACCATTTTTGAATTGCTCGAAGGAAAGGTCATATCTCCGCAGCAGATTTATATTATGGGAGGACCGGCCAAGGCCATGACCGAACCGTTGTCCGATGCCTTCACGCAGACTTTGGTTGTTCCAGAGTACTATTCTGTGGCGAATGCCATTGGTGCGGCATTATCGAGGCCAACAATGTCGGCTGAGTTGTTTGCCGACACAGATCAGGGCAGGATGGTCATTCCCAGTCTTCACGTTACGACCGACGTCAGCCGGTCCTATTCGTTGGAGCAGGCGAAACTTGATGTCGCGGAGCACTTGCGGGAACATCTCGACGTTGTGGAGATGGAAGACGCTGGCGCCTTTATTGAAGTCACATCGGCATCGTCTTTCAATATGGTTTCGGGGATGTACACCACAGGAAGAAATATTCGTGTCAAATGTCAGGTTCGCCCCGGCATTGTCGACGATTTCAAACAGGCGGTCACGTGCGCATGCTGAAAGCGAAGAACAATCTTGGCGTTATCTTTTTTCCTGCCTATGACTGGGCCATTAGCGAAACGCACCCCGAACGACAGGAACGCCTTTTATACACCCAGGATCAACTGCGTGAAGAGGGCGTTTTCGATATTCCCGGAGTGACGGAATATAAGCCCGATATCGCCGATTCCAGTCAGGTGGATTTGATTCATTTTTGTTTTCCCGATGTTGAATCCGTGACCACCAAGTCCCATCTCATTTCGGCAGGTGGTGCCATCAAGGCGGGCCGGCTGGTTATGGAAAAAGAAGCGGATAAGGCTTTTGCCTTGGTCAGGCCTCCTGGACACCACGCTATGCGAGTGGTTCACGGTTCACGCGGCTTTTGCAACATTAATATTGAAGCGGTCATGATTGAAACACTCCGGGAGCAGTACGGCCCCTTGCGTGTCGCTATTGTAGATACGGACTGTCACCATGGAGACGGGACGCAGGATATCTATTGGCATGACCCGAATACACTGTTCATTTCCATTCACCAAGATGGGCGTACCCTGTACCCCGGATCAGGCTTTCCTTATGAAATGGGTGGCCCTACGGCCATGGGGAAGACCTGTAATATTCCGCTTCCACCCCATACTTCGGATGAAGGATTTCTCTGTGCCTTGGACAATCTTGTTTTGCCACTTCTTGAAGACTTCAAGCCTGACCTGATTATTAATTCCGCTGGCCAGGATAATCATTATAGCGACCCTATCACCAATATGAATTTTTCCGCCCAAGGATATGCCGAATTAACGACACGCCTTAATGCCGATATTGCCGTTCTTGAAGGAGGGTATTCCATTCAAGGCGCGTTACCGTACGTCAACTTGGGATTGACGCTGTCCATGGCCGGATTGGATTATTCGCATGTGCGTGAACCCGATTATGATCCTGCCAAGATTCGTCAGAGCGCTAAAACGACCGAGTATATCAAGGTGTTGTGTGACGAATTGTTGAAAGCCTATCGCAATCCGCCAGCAAAACCAAAATCAGGCGAGATGGTTGGTGATTTTTTTGTTCGGGAAAAGAATATCTATTATGATACTGACGGGATCAGTGAGTACCAAACTGAAAGCTTGCTTGTGTGCGGCGATTGTCCAGGCATGATGAAAATTGAGACCGATGCATCCGTCAACCCGTTATCTCTTGGTGTGTATATTCCTCAAAATGCCTGCCCACGGTGTGTGCGAGAAGGACTAAAAGCCTATGAAGAAGGCCAGATAAAAGGGAAGTACCGCTATATTCAACTCATAGACAGGCTCAACAAAGAATATTTGCGTTATATTGTCTAAGCGCAATCAAGAGCAGGAGTCCGCATTGTACTTGTGGAGCACGATGCGGACTCCTTTGGACATGACGACAAGGTAAAGGAACTGATATGTTACAGAGTGTTGGTGATTTTTTTCGTGGACTGAGTGCACATATTTCGGGCATTCGGTTTGCTTTTGAGCATAAGGCTTATCTCGGACTGATTTTTGTGCCGTTTGTTTTGACGTTAATCCTCTACGGCGTGGCTATATCGTTGTTCTCAGGTTATGGAGAGGTCTTGGCTCAGGCTATTTGGTCGTTTGATCCTGGTTCGACGAGTCAGACCATGGGAGTTGTGCATTCGGTGTTTGAATATTTTATCGTCACCGTTGCGTATATTATTGTGTTTGCAATCATGTACTTCCTCTTCATGGTCATTGCCAATATTTTGGCTTCGCCGCTGTACGATGTGATTGTAGAGCGTATGCGTCATATTGTCCGGCCTGACATAGGTGCTCCGGAATCCAGGATCGGCATCGTCGCGACTGTTGTCGAGGAAGTGAAAAAAGCAATGTTTCTGCTCATTGTGCCGTTAGCCTTATTTTTTGTTCCTGTTATCGGCCAGGTCTTGTCTCTGATTGCGGCAATGCTGTTTTTAGCCTGGGACTTCGTCGACTTTTCCTTGTCCAAAGATGTGCCGGATTTTAGAAGCCGCTTGGGTGCTGTATGGAGCCGTAAGTTTGCATTGCTCGGTTTTGGAGTGCCTTTGCTTATCCCCGTGCTCAATTTGTTTTTGTTTCCGTTCGCTATTCTTGGTTCAGCTTTGTTATATCTTCAAACAATCAAGAAGCCGACGGCATGAATGCTATCTGGCTCATTCGCCATGCTCAAAGCGATTCAAATGCCGGTCTGCCGACAAAAAGTCCTCAGTCAACACGGATTACAGACGTAGGAGAGTATCAAGCCAAACAACTTGCCAAGCTTTTTTCAGCGTCTCCGAACCGGATTGTGGTCTCACGCTACATTCGAACGCAACTGACGGCAGCACCATTGTTGGAACGATTTGCCGGGATACCTGTTGAGGAGTGGGACGTTCATGAGTTTACTTATCTTGCTCCCATCAAATACGCCGGTACTACAGGAGCCGACCGGCGACCGGATGTCCGAGCGTATTGGGCAAGGAACGATCCGCAGTATATTGACGGTGATGGGGCAGAGTCTTTCGAAGCTTTTATTGCACGTGTCGATACTGCTCTGCACAGGCTGACCACATTGAACGGATTCACAGCGGTTTTTACTCATGGACAGGTTATCCGAGCGATGTTGTGGCGTATGCTGTACCGAGAAGACGTGATTTCGGCATCCACAATGGAAAAATTTTATCATTTTCGAGAATCTGCCTCCCTTCCTAATGCAGCCGTTGTCCGCTGCATTCTGTATGAGGGAGAGATGTGGACAAGCGGGGTGTGCAACCCTTGCGAACATGATAAAATTACTTTTTGAGGAACGGGAGAGAGCAATGAGTGAGACATCGTTTCCGGAAAGTGGCCAGCCCGCTCCGGAGTTCTGTTTACCGGATGCTTCTGAAAACATGGTGTGCCTTTCGTATTTCAAAGGAAAATTTGTCGTCGTATATTTTTATCCTCGTGACAATACGACGGGCTGTACGACGGAAGCCCTAGAATTTACTGCTCTTGCCGATGAATTTGCGAAACACAATGCCGTTGTTCTGGGAATCAGCAAGGATTCCGCCAAGTCGCATCGTTCTTTTATCGAAAAACATCAACTTGGTATTACCCTTTTGAGTGATCCGGAGAAGACTGTTTTGATGGCCTATGGAGCATGGCGCCTCAAAAAGATGTATGGCAAGGAATCCATGGGCGTCGTACGGAGCACTGTTCTCGTTGGTCCTGATGGTAACGTTGTGGAAGCGTGGCCCAAAGTCGCCAAATCGGCTGGACATGCTGCCAAGGTGGTTGATGCTTTGAAAAAACATATCTCCTGACGATTTGCTCATGCCGGAAAATACAGATTTACTACGCGAATTACTGGCCGTTCAGCGCGAAACGCTTGGAGAGTTGCAAGCCATTCGTCGTCTACTTGAACAACAAGCATCATGTGAAGTGCCCTTGGGACGAGCGGCGGAGGCTGCTCTTGCGACGCATGGTATAAGCCCAGAAACGCATACGGAAGCACCTCTTCGTGTGCTTGATGCACTGAAACGAAAGAATAGGAGAAAACGAGAACAATTTCAGGGTAATAATCGTTGGTAGTATTGCGGAAGACAGTGCGTTCGTCACGAGTTTCGTTGGTGAGGGCTCTTGTCTCCGTGATTTTCCACAGTTTATCGGAGACCAGTCCTGTCTCTGCTTGCTCAAGTCTATCGGCTTCAACCTGAATGCTCTTCCAATTTGCGACAAGGGGACGTGGACAAGACTTGGCCAAGATAGATTGATATTGTTTTGAAGTTGTTTCAGCATTCCTTCGCCAGTGATTTGCTTGCCGGCGATTGTAAGCCAATGTTCAGTCTGAGACTACACAACGTTTGCATTGCGTCGCGATGCCAGAGTTTTTAAGCAAATGCGCGTCTTGCGTGGTTTTCACCAAATTCTATGGAAGCCATCGGCATAAAGGAAGCGTGCACGTGCGGTATGAGCTGTGTCATGGACCCGGCGTCTTCGAAATGTGCTTGAGTATACACAATAACGCCGAGCTGGAGTGGATTGGCATACTGCTTGATTCATGATGCTCCCAATGGGGAGTGACGTCGACAAAATAAGGAGAGGTAGGCATGAGTCGTCTTACTGTGGTTGTTGAGAATTTGGTTGCGGATGTGGGGCCGCTATTGGCTGAACACGGATTGAGCATTTGGATTGAACATAATGATACACATATTTTATACGATACTGGGGGCGGACGGGCACTGTTGCCAAATTTAGAGTCGCTTGATTACGAACCGGACCAACTCAATGCGCTTGTGTTGAGTCATGGACATTATGACCATACCGGCGGGCTTGAAAAGTTGTTGAAAGTCCGGCGTGCCCCACTGCCGATTTATTGTCATGCCGATGTTTTCTCAGCGCACTTGGATGAAGAGAATGGAGCATTGCGAAATATTGGCATGTCCAAGTCACAGAAAGCATATGAAGATTTAGGGGCGCGTTTTCATTTTATTGAACGCAAAGCGAATCCCTGGCCGGGTATTACACTGTTAGCAGACATTCCCCGGGTAACACCGTACGAAAAGCCGGTTCCAAGCCTGGTGACCATGCATGATGGGGGCACTGAAACAGATCCGTTTCATGACGACTTAACACTTGTCATAGAGGGCGACCAGAGAATTGCTGTCGTGACAGGTTGTGCTCATGCAGGGGTAATCAATGTGCTGACGGACGCAGAGGAGCATATTGGACGGAAGGCAAATTTTCTCATTGGTGGAACGCATCTTGGTCCGGCAGAACCGGAACAGCAGCAAGCGGCCATGGAGGAACTAGCTCGTCGTCAAGAACTGGATGTCGCCGCAGGACACTGCACCGGACCTGTCGTTGCCGGCTACATGCAGGGAATGCTCGGTTCGCGCTTTACCCATATGGGAGTCGGACGGATTTTTGAAATCTAATAATCGCGACCGTGCAGAGCCGTTGCGTCGTAATAGAATAGGAACGACGGCACGCTATCTTGTATACACAATAAGATTGGTCGCCTTGACGACGTCGACAGGGCCACTTGGGCCGGGAACTTTCTTTCCCTGCTTCGTAAACACGTCGAGAATATTGTACGAACCGACATCCAAATTGAGCATGGCTTCGATTTTTTTGCCGTTTTTCACGCGATTGGCGTAAATTTCTCGGGCAATGACCGCCAAATTGGATGATTTTTGGATATCGAACACGACGTGATAGAGAACACTTGTTTTTTTGTCTCGTTCGAGCACGAGAATACGCCGTTCACGAAGCTGCTTTTTTGCACGTTGCTCATCGATCATGAGTTTATCGCTATACGCCAAGAGTTGTGTCTGAAATAGCGTGACTTTAAATCGTTTGCACCAGGCGAGCAGTTTCGAATAGGAAATGAGGCTTGTCAGGGGATTGGTGATCCGCAACAACGAGTTTGGACCGTTGCGTAAATGGATGATTTTGCGTTTGAGGTTGACGACACTGATTCCACCCGTATCGTCAACAAGAACAAGCCCATGGCGATCGGGCATGAGAACGGCGTTGACAACCTTGCCGCGCTCTACGGTCAGTCCTTCCGGTTGACGCAAGTTATTGGTGAAGCCTCCTGTTGTGGCGAGAACAACAGATTGTTTTTTTTGAGTTTGTCGAAATTTTCCCAGAATATCCTTGTAAGCAAAATAATGGGCGTTGAGTTCGGGGCGACGGAGGAATACCGCATACCCAATTTTCGATCCATCCGCGCGCGACGTCAGCTTATATACATGAACGGCGTGACCGGAAGCGATCGGGTAATCTCGATAGTGATTATGAAATTGGATATTTGAAGCGAGCACGTCATTTTGAGAGTCCATATCGAGCCAATCGGTAACAGACTCCGAGTATTCATAGAGTTTCAACTTCATTCGGTCGCCAAGGTAATCGAAATTCCCGGCTTTGAGCGCGTCGAGAATTTTTTCCAACGTCCCTTTATCAATAGGAAGGTAAACGCGATTTTTTCGAAGTCTGACAACGATTTTTTCATTGTCCGGGGCAGAGAGATCAAAAACCCCTTTTTTCACTTCCTCGACAATTGTGCGGGCTGTAGCACTTAAGATGAAGTAACCGATACTCACATAAGCTTCATTTTGCGCATGACGCACACCATGCTTTTTCGCCAAATATTTTTCGCCGATTTTGATTTTTCCCAGAAGGTTTTGGCGTGAGATAGGGTATATTTTGATAAAATTCTCACCAAGATAATACAGAAAATCATCTCCGGCACCGATTTTGGTGTTAAGAAAGCGGCGATGCTGCTCCAGAACTCGAAAATTGATGAACGAAACCGATTCAAGATAGACCTTGTAAGGAAAATTGGCCAAAAAGGCTTCCTTGCTTTTGTTTGCTGTTTTCTTGTAATACGCGGCCATATCGAAGGCGTTGGCCGGTGCGGAATACCCTGTTACAAAAAACGCCGACAGAAGAAGCAGGAGCAGACTGAAACGGGCCGGGAGAGCGTATATCCTCATGCGATCTTTCATACCTCGGAAAACGTCGATCCAAAAAGTTTACCGTGTGATGCAGCCAGCCATGGAGCTTGGTCTGCGGTGTTGCTTGGTATGGAGAGTGTACTTATGATCGCGCAGGCATTCAACCATGTCGCACACGCTGTTTTTCGTGTTTTTTCGGCAGCACTATGAATACTCGTCCCCATAGTGGGTATGGCCTCGTTTTTATTGGGCTTTCTTCAGATGCAAATCGAGAGGATGCTCTTGTTGAATTTCAACATTTCCGTGAGAACAATGACGTTATCGTCGAAACTCGTCTTCGTCCTAAACAAGTTATGACACGATATCCACTTTCCTTTGACGATGCAGAACTTCTTTCCAACCGTTTGAGCGGCCTTGGGGTGCGCTGTCATATCATCGATCTTTCTCCTGTCACACAGCCTACTTCAGGTATAACCCGACTCGGACTCCTGCTTGCTTTGAGTCTGGTTTATAATATCGTTGTGACAGCATTTCTTGTCTTCTCCATGTCGCCTGCTTCTGAACCCAAAATGTCGAATCCACCACCGATCTCGGCCTTTGCTCTTGGCGCCGATCTGTTTGATTACGGTGGTGAAGACTATACGTCGTTTCTTCTTGATATTGACGAAACCGATGTTCGACTCTTCTGGAAAGGCGACAGTGGGCAACATATTTCCAATTTTTCCGCGTTGTCTCATCTTGTGGATCAACATGGCTATCAATTGGTTTTTGCAACCAATGCAGGCATCTTTAATCCTGATTTTCGTCCCGTTGGACTCTATGTCGAAGAGGGACGTGAGATCGTTCCTCTCGAACTCGGTGACGGATACGGCAATTTCTATATGAAGCCGAATGGTGTGTTCTATATTACGGATAATCGAGCCGGCATTGTCGCGTCCGAACAATATCCTCATGTCGCCGCGACGCATCATGTTCGCTTTGCAACGCAGTCTGGTCCCTTACTCTTGCAAGATGGGACGTTGAATCCGCTTTTTACTGAAGGGTCTAAGCATCGTAAGATACGAAGCGGCGTCGGTATTATTGGCGATAAGATCGTTGTATTCGTCAAATCCAATGAACCGGTTTCATTTTATGAGTTTGCCACCATGTTTCGAGATAAATTTGGCTGCCGGAGCGCTCTTTATCTTGATGGCGTTATTTCTAATATGTTTATCCGAGAATTTGACCCTGTTCCTTTTGGTGGTGATAAATTCGGTGCTATGATTGCTGTTGTGGAAAAGCATGAACCCGTTGCAGGCAATGCGCCGACCATCGAACTTCCGGCTCTTCCCACTGATCTTTCGGGGCCGGCTGTTTCTGATAACCCTGCCGGTCAAGTTGAACCGGATAATGTCCAATGAGTATTCCCACATGATCTGGCTTGCAGGGATGATCGCATGGGCATCGCTTGTCGCGACAGTTTTTGTTTATAACCATCTTCCTGCTACATTGCCCATCCACTTTGGAACAGACGGTGCTGTGAGCGTTGCCAACAAAAGCATTGTCTGGGTATGCACAGGGCTTCCTGTTGTTCTCTGGCTTTTGTTCTTTCTGAAGGTGCGCCCCCTGTCTTTTTCATCTTTGAAAACGTCCTTCTCGCAAGCTATGCAGGCCGGAATGCTGGCCGTCGTTGGCTTTCTCATCGCATTGGCCTGGGCGCTTATCGCTTATGCTCTCGGCTTTCACATCAATATGAACTTCGTTGTTAAATTTGCCGTTGGCTGCCTGTTCCTTATTGTGGGTGCGGTCATACCCCGTATAGAACCCAATCCGAGCTTTGGATTACGCTATCCTTGGATCATGCATGACAACGTTGCGTGGAAAAAGACGCATCGACTTGGAGGCTGGGGATTGAGTCTGATTGGTCTTGCAGCTTTGGGGTTGGCTTTTATTGATGCGCAATGGAGTATTGTCGCATTTATGGTCATGATTTTTGGCTTTCTCACGTTGACAAGTGTTTACTCTTGGCGTGTGCACACGAAAGAAAAGACCCAACCAAAGCGGTAGAAGCCTCAGCCGGGTCTTTCCCATCAATCAATGTAATTCGTTTGTTAACTGTTCAAATCGAGATCTGTCATGTCGATACCGGGAACAGGAAACTGAGCGCAGAAGTGTTCCACGTCACGCTTGATTTCAGCAATACGACCGGTGTTGTTCGGATGTTGCAAAATTTCATGCATCCAGTCGGCCAATTGGGTCATGTCGCTATTGCCCATGCCTCGTGTCGTGGCGGCTGGCGTACCGACACGAATTCCGCTGGGACGAAGCGGTGGATTGGGATCGTCCGGGACGATTTGCTTATTGACAGTGATACCGGCTGCGTCCAAAGCTTCTTCGGCCTCTCTGCCGTTTATGCCATAGGTCGTCTGCGTATTCATCACGAGCATATGGTTGTCGGTCCCTCCCGTGATTAAGTCTGCACCAAGCTCCATAAGTCGTGCCGCCAGAGCTTTGGCGTTGGAAACGACGTGAGCGGCATATTCCCGGAATGCCGGTTCGGCAGCTCGTTTCATAGTATATGCAATAGCTGCAATGACATTCATATGCGGTCCGCCTTGAAGTCCGGGGAAGACGGATTTATCGATGCGTGCGGCTAAATCCTTGCGGCATAAAATGATACCACCACGTGGTCCGCGCAACGATTTGTGTGATGTCGTCGTGACGACATCGAAGCCGGCATCAAATGGGTTCATCATGGCTCCACCGGCCACCATACCGGCATAATGCGAAGCATCGGTCATCGTGAGAGCGCCGACAGAATCGGCCACTGCTTTAAAAGCTGCATAGTCCATATCGCGTGGGTATGACGTATAGCCGGTAAGGACGAGCTTGGGCCGGTGCTTTTTGGCCAACGACATGACTTCGTCCATATCGATGGCGCCTGTTGCCGGATCCGTCTTATACCGGATAAATTGAAACAGTTTGCCCATATGAGAGACCGGGGCACCGTGGGTCAAATGTCCCCCGTGTGATAAATCCATAGCCAGGATGGTGTCGCCAGGCTCGAGCAAACCGAGATACACGGCTTGATTCATGGGGGAGCCGGAAAGCGGCTGCACATTGGCATGTTCGGCTCCGAACACCGCACACGCCCGTTCCCGAGCCATATTTTCGATCACATCAGTGAATTCTTGACCACCGTAATAGCGTCGGCCAGGATAGCCTTCGGCGTATTTGTTGGTGAACACGCTGCCAAGCAGGCAGAGTACTTCGGGATAGGTGTAGTTTTCTGAAGGGATGAGTTCAATGCCCGTCGACTGTCGTCGCATTTCTCCGACAAGTGCTTCTTGTAAAGATGAATCCGATTGGGCTAAAAGATCAAGACAGGTGTGCATGGGCGCGTCCCCTTTGTTGAGATGTTCACATCGGGATGATGCAGCCCAGGCGAGCGGCTTGGAATGGTTTGCGCGCTTCCTTATGGTTGATTCCATATGCCTCGCCAGTCACGCGCAAAATATTTTAAAAGAGCAATGGTGAATTTAACGGTAAGGGCGTCATAATGTCAATTCTCCCCGTGCCCTGGAGGCAACAGAATGATTGAAGAGAGTATCCGGTTTGTACTGGCCAATGACACCTTGGTGTTGTTTCTCTGTTGGCTGGCAATCACGTTAATTCGTCTTCTTATGCGCTTTCGTCAGCTTGACACGGCACTGGCTGTCGACATCGCGCTTTCCTGGTTTCTTTTTTTGAATATCGGAATAAGTTTTTTGTATAATTTTGTTATTCATGCGTTTTATGGTGATATGGTGGCCCACTTTATTGGTTGGGCACCAAGTCCCTTTCAATTTGAAGTGGCGACAGCAAGTCTGGGATTTGGACTCGTCGGGGTACTTGCCTTCAAGGCGAGCTTATCATTTCGTTGCGCGGCAATCTTAGGGCCTTCCTGTTTTCTGCTTGGGGCGGCTGCAGGACATATCAAGGATATGATTGTCCATCACAATTTTGCTCCGGGGAACGCCGGAGCCGTCTTTTATACAGATATTGTTATCCCGGTTGTGGGATTGGCACTCCTCTTTTTGGCAGCCCGGTTTGATATGCCGCGCAGCCGTTGAAAAAGCTATGGAGCGCCATACGTCATGACTCAATACAGGTGTTGCGTTGGATGAACGACTGATCACACCGAGAACGATTTGTTTTGCAAGACATACCACATGATTGAACCGAGAATGAACCCGACAGCAAGATTGGATGCCAACGTAACACCGAGAATCAATGTCGTAATGAACAAATCTTTACGATTTTTCACATCAAGAATCGTCAAACTGAGCTGACTGCCGGCAAAAAGGAGTAAGACGCCGAGAACTGATAATGGAATAAGTCTGGCGGCATCAAGAACGCCCTCGCCAAGAATAAGGGCAGCGATAACGAAGATCGCACCAATCATGATATTCGATCCAGCCGTTCGTGCGCCAAACCGGACATGCGCGGCCAAGCCTCCTGCGCCGTGACACATCGGCATGCCGCCCAAAAGGAAGCCGCCGATATTGGCCAGTCCCATACTGATACAAAGTGCTTTGTTGGTTGTTTTATAGGCGTCATCTCCAAAATACTCGTGTGCCAAATCCGTATTGGCGATGACTGCGTTGCCAAGGGTCATTGGAAGTTGTGGCATAGCGAGTACGATGAGCGCGGTGGCAAATGATGCCCACCCTGGGAATCCTCCCGGTAAAAAATGTGGCATGTGGAGTCCTAAAGCGAGTCCATCCATGCTGGCTCCACATAGAATTCCGGCGAGGATACCGAATCCGATAACAGCGAGACCAGCGGGAAACCGTCGACTGTTGAGGAGCCAAACCGTTAAACAAAATGCGGCTGCGCCAAAAATCCAGGTGAGTGGAAGAGGACCAAGGGTGGAGATGGCTAAAAATGGTTCAGCTTGTTCATGGCTTGTCTGAAGCGAAGAATTTCCTAGAACAAAATGAATTCCCTGTGTCATGAGGAGCGTACCGGTGGAAAGCTGAATGCCACGAACAACAGGGCGATGGACAAAACGAGCGATGGTCGACATGAGACCAGTCGCCCCGATAATTGTTAATAAAATTCCAACTGTAAGCCCTGCAGCATAAATATCGCTTGCCGGCAACGCCATCGCAATGGCGTAGGAACCAACGACTTTCATGGGTTGTACCGGAGTGGTCACCCCGAAATAGGTTCCTGAAATAATATAAAACAGGCCAACAGAGAGAAACAATCCCATGGGGTCCAATCCGTTGACCATAATCATACCGACGGCCATGGGAAGAAGAATACCGAGATCTCCAAGTGACCCGGCGAATTCCAGGCGATCAAAACGATATTGCATAGTGTACCTCACGTCGTCGTTTGGCATCATGAAAATGTTAATGGGTGAAAGAGTGCGGTGTACGCGGAAAATTGGTCTACAGCAAGACTGACACGATATCTCGCAATGGCGAGACCAAAAATAGAGCGCGAACCAGAAATGATCCGCGCTCTATTGTAAAAAATATAGTTTTGGGGATTAGAGAATAATACCTACAATAGCACCGGTCGACAGGCACGCCAAGACGCCAGCCAAAACACTGCGCATCCCAAGTTCCGCTATTTCGTGACGCCGACCCGGACACAGATAACCTAACCCGCCAATAAGAATACCAAGACTGCCGAAGTTGGCAAAGCCGCACATGGCATACGTCATGATAAGGCGGCTTTTCATTCCCAGAGCTTCTGGAGGTAAGTTGGCCATGTCTTGATAGGCAATAAATTCATTTAATACGATTTTGGTTCCCATGAGTGAGCCTGCCGTTTGGGATTCCGCCCAGGGGATACCAATGAGCCAGACTACCGGTGAGAGAACAAAACCGAAAATACGTTCCAATGTGATCGGCCCCCCGGCAATGTCTGGAGCAAACGCGAGCAGCATATTGGCCAATTTGACCAGCGCAACGAAAACGATGAGCATGGCAATAATATTGAGAAAAAGTTGAAAACCATCCCATGTCCCATTGGCAATAGCATCCATGGGGCCTTGTGCTGGAGACGCCGGGAGTACATCACCTTGGGTCGTGACGGCATTCTCCGGAACGAAGACGCCGGCAATGAGCAGCGCTGCGGGTGCGCTGATGACCGACGCCGTGAGAATTTGTCCCATGGAATTGGGAATGATCGGTTCCAATACGGAAGCATAGAGCACGAGCATGGTGCCTGCGATACATGTCATCCCGACGGTCATGAGCGCAAAAAGTTCGGATCGGGTGAGTTCTTTGAGATAGGGTTTAATCAAGAGCGGTGCTTCAATCATGCCAAGAAATATATTTGCAGCCGTACCGACACCGAGCGCGCCGCCGATCCCCATTGTTCTCCGAAGCAGAAAGGAAAACCCACGAACCACGATCGGCAAGATGCGCCAATAATAGAGAAGCGAGGTCAATGCTCCAACGATGAGGACTAAGGGCAAGGCCTGAAATGCAAGGACAAAACTTGCCCCTGGAGCATTCTCTGAAAACGGAAGAGGACCGCCTCCGATGTAGCCAAAGACAAAAGAGGTGCCTGCACGAGTCGCGTCTTCCAGGGCGTGAACAAGATTGTTGAGCCAAAGAAAAATCTGCTCGAACCCTGGGGCCTTCAACATGAGCAGTGCAATGGTAAATTGTAGGGCAAGACCGGATACGATAATTCGCCAAGGTGGCGTACGCTTGTTTTCACTGAATAGCCAAGCAACGACAATAATAAATACAAGCCCGAGAAAGCCACGCATGGTCGAATCTCCATTGATTTGCACCGTTAGGTCAGGAAAGAAAAGCCGCAACACAAAAAACAGCGGGCAAGAGAAACAGGTACGTTCAGAAGGGGGAACGCAATGAACGGTGCAAAACTAGAGAAGAACCAATTAAATTGTCAAGGAATTCAACAATATTAACCGTATACGTTAGCAATAAGCCCGGTGATGGTGTTATATCCCGTTGTGTTGGCCAGAGATAAGTCTGTAACAGGGCGATACGGCGAATACGTCTCTTCACTTGGTGGGGTTCTAATGGTGAACGCGAGTTTGGTTTTCGGCATCAAACCATTCCCGACACCGACGGACATGCTGTGAGTGACTGTGGAGGAATCGCTCATAGGTTACCTCGAATACTTGATGTTCATGTACAACTCTTAAAAAAAAGAATCGTCATTTTGTCCATTTCTGTCAACAGATTTTGACCGAATGGACAATGCGCCGCGCGTTGCATTGCTTGTTAATACCGTTTTCAACATGGGAGAATTCCAGATGGCTGTATTGCTTTCAGGAGTTGCATCGGTTGAACTGGGGTCACCAAGCAGAATGGAGATTTGACCGTATACTGCATCTGTGTCGGCAGATGAAAAAATAAGATCAACGCCGATGAATCGTGCGTTCGATGAAAAGCGATAGAGTATCCTTTTAAGTGGAATAGAGCCAA
Organism: Desulfovibrio inopinatus DSM 10711; assembly: GCF_000429305.1. Lineage (NCBI taxonomy): Bacteria > Pseudomonadati > Thermodesulfobacteriota > Desulfovibrionia > Desulfovibrionales > Desulfovibrionaceae > Desulfovibrio > Desulfovibrio inopinatus. Next base: position 8,960 of record NZ_AUBP01000011.1, on the reverse strand, counting down.
GCCGGAGGTCGTCATTTGTCGCTATATAGGTTGGTATTGAATTTCCCGGTGCTTTTTTCATATTGAGATGCTTTATGTCCGAAAGTGGTGTTCCCCATGCAATGCCCCGAAAACCATCCTCAATATCTCCAGCTATGGCGTATAGACTTGTCAGGCACAGAAAAAGAATAGTGAAGGGAACAATAACTCTCACGCGCATTCCTGTCTCTCTTCTGTTGAGGCCACTCGTACCAAAACACACAGTAATTATTCTATGTCTGGAAGAAAGCGATGTGTCAATATTTTAACCTCGACACATTCTATGGAACGCATTGAAGATGCAGGAGATAATTTGTTCTCAGGAAAAACCTGATAGTAAACCGTTATGGAACGTGCTAAAAAAATAACTGTATTGCCAAACGAGAAGAGCGTGCCTATAAGTACGGCTCTTTTCGAATCGGAAATTGGTACGAGGAGGTGCATGTGCAGGAAGAAAAGTTAGTTGTTCTCGATGGGAGAACCTATGAACGCTTGCCGTATGATGGAGCCGATGAGCCATGTCCTGGCTGTGGTGCTGAGTTTGGCCAATTGCACGTTGCCGGATGTGGGTATGAACGTTGCCCCACATGCGATGGCTATCTTGTGACGTGCATGCAGATGGAACCGGACAGCCACACGAAACATGATTGAGCGCTGGCACATCCCTCTAGACTTCTCATTTCGCGATGATTTTATAGTGATGTTGTGGAACCGGAATGAACGTTTTCTCTGATTGTATCGGCGCAACGGAAAAACTCTGCTGACTGCCAACTTTTCCGGACGAAAAAAGAGAGGACGGCGTCTCGCCGTCCCCACGCAGTTCCCGCTGTTTTTGTGCCAAATATTCTTGGACCTCTCGATTGGTGTAGTCGATGCCGGTGACGGAAGTGGTCACGTCGGCATCATTTCGAGATGCGTTGTCGAGCAGAGTCAAAGCCAGATAGGCCAGGCCGGCAAGAACGAGGACGGTCAAATACAACATGACCTTTTTCATCGGGGCTCCTTCTGTATACGTGTCTGGCTATACGTTGAGGCCGATGTGTGATGTTTCTTCGCTAAAGTCTTCCTATTTTCTGAGAAGACGTCCATCCTTAATAAAAATAATAAGTTTCTCATCGTCAGCCGGGGTGCTTTTGTAATGATTCAATCCCCGTCTCGTTTCGGCGTCGAGCAACGTAACGGGACACCCTTTTGAACAGGGAACAAATGTTGATTCTCCTGGACCGAGAACTTGTTCGAATTCATTGATTTGTAGAATATACGATTTCGTATCACCGTTTTGGACTTCAAACGCCAGAGCCGGGTGCGTGGTGAGGCATAAAATGGCAAAGGCAAGTCCAACAGAAAAGCGTGTCAAAATGCTTCGGTATGACATGATTGCGTGTCCGGGTTGACGTTGAAAAAGAGCGGGGCATGCTAAATTGAGGAGTCGTCTGCTCCATTATGGGCTTTTCTCAGACATTTCTCGAATCCTAAGCACGACGAGCCATCGCGATGAATTCGAAATAATGACCGGAATGCTTTTGGCAATATGCGTCCATTTGTTGTTCATGGCAAGAGGGGAAGAGACAGGCTTCTCTACCGTGACTATGGAGAAGGAGGACTTGCCAGAGATTGCGAGAGATTTCGTGGTCAAAGTCTTGGAGAAATGCTATCTGAACACAGACAACAATTCCATTATACCAACAGGATGAACTCCCTGCTTTTTCAGGAAGCTATTGCGTTGTCGTTTTTTCTCATTTTTTTTCGGGGGCGAGTCATGCAGGATAATACAACGATTTTGGCTTCATTGCACATTGAAGACGCTGAAAATGCTTTGCTGGATGTTATTGAATTTAAGGGGACTGATGCGCTGTCTACTCCTTATGAATTTCATGTTTTATGTGCGTCGTCTGATCCTGGACTGGCTTCGAAAGGTATGATTCAACGCCAAGCAACCCTTCGTCTTTCTTGGGCAGAATGGACCAACGCCTATAGTGGGGTGCTTTTTTCATTCAAAAAAATGCAGACAGTCGAAACATTGACGTTCTATAAAGCAACCCTTGTTCCCAGAATAAAACTTCTTGATCTCACACAGCATAATCAGATCTTTCTCAATAAAACATTACCACAGATCCTTGAAGTCGTTTTCGAAGAATGCAATCTCAAACATTACGAATTTCGATTGGCGGCAGAGTACGAGAATATGGAGTATGTCTGTCAATATAATGAAACACACTTTAACTTTATTTCACGTTGGATGGAGCATTTTGGGCTTTATTATTTTTTTGAAGAGAGTGAAGCCGGTGAACGTCTTGTGATCACAGACTCACGTATTGTCCATGTTCCACTTGGAGATGGGGTTTTTCCCTATAGACAGCCCTCAGGCATGGATGATCATGAAAAATTGAAGTCTATTTTTTCTTTTTCTCATGAGGAACATATCGTTCCCCAACGTGTTATGTTAAAAGATTATAATCCGTTGCATCCTGATATGGAACTCCTCGCCGAAGCTGAAGTTGATCCAAATGGCATTGGAAAAACCTACCATTATGGTGATCATTTTCAAACGCTTGATCAAGGGCAAGCACTGGCTCGAGTTCGAGCTGAAGAGCTGTTATCTGGAAAAACTGTCTGTCATGGACGCAGTGGATGTTTGCCCTTGCGTGCTGGTGGGTTGTTTACATTATCCAGACATCCGGACTCCTCATTCAACACCGCGTATTTATTGGTGAGCGTTGCTCATGAAGGGAAACCCGCGTCTCCGATGACAGCTGGAGTGGAAGAGGTTGCAAATCTGCATGGTGAGCTTGGCTACCGGAATCAATTTGAGGGCCGTCCAGGTTCTCGGCAATTTCGACCGCGACAAACGGCAACGAAGACCCAAATTTCCGGTGTACTCAACGGTAAAGTGGATGCTGAAACCGGGGATGACTACCCTGAATTGGACTCCATGGGACGGTACAGAGTGCGACTTCCTTTCGATTTGGCTGGGCGTCCTCCAGGGAGGGCCTCTTCCTGGTTACGTATGGCGCAACCGTATGCCGGAAATAGTTATGGTATGCATTTCCCGCTGCATAAAGGAACGGAAGTCTTCATTGGATTTGAAAATGCCGATCCGGATCGGCCGTATATTTCTGGGGCCGTCCATAACGGGGAAACACAGAATTTCATCAAAGATAGCAATTCTCGATTAAGTGGAATCAAGAGTTCAGCTAATAATCAGTTGATGTTCAATGAGACAAAAGGACAAGAGTGTGCGACGCTTTGGTCGCCCTACCATAATAGTGGTTTTGCCGTGGGCTCGGTGAAAGAAGGTGGTGGCGGGAGTTTATTGCAATGGACAACCGGGGATAATGACTGTTGGGTGCTTGGCAGTAGTGTTGAAGGAGTCGTGGGGTCCTATACACAAGCTGTTGCTGGCGCTACAAACTATATTTATGCCGGATCGACGAGCAATATTATCGGTCCCTTTACGGTGAATTTGAACTTCGGTCAGGGGTTTACCTATACGAAGGGATCCTTTGTCGAGTTCGGTGATTCGACGCTTGATATGAGCTCAACGATTACTCACTCTGCACCAACATCGGTGACGATATCCGCTGGAGTCCCTGTTGAAGCAGAGGGAATATTGCAATCGGCAAAGAAAGCTATGTATCTCATGGCAACTGCTGTTGCGTTTGCTTCCGTTGGAAGTATTGCTGCGACCGAATGTTTTTCGACGAACGGCGCATGGAGTCAGGATGGGCCAGCTTCTTTTCTTGGAGGGGTTGCGGGGGGGACGTCAATGTATCTTGGCGCTGGTCTCGCTGTGGAAGCTGCGAATATTACAAATAAAATTTGCAAGGATTTCAATAAGGCCATGTCACAGACACAGGCAGGTTCTGTTGTCGTCAATTCGTCCGGGGTAACGGCGACCGCACGGAATGTTCCCCCAAGTATGGATAGAAAAATAACGCTTGAAGTGGGAACCGCCAGTATCGAATCCGTTGTATCGCCGAAGTCCTCGGTGGTTATGAATAGCACCGGGGTCAATATTAGTACGTCAGCGGTTGCATCAATGGTCATCGATGGAGTTAATGTTGATCATCCGCTCCAAATTAAAGAGTTGACGGGAGATAACACCTTGTCCATGGGACCTACGGGTATCACACTGGATGCTGGAGACAGCGATTTGGGAATATCTTTTTCTATGAATGCTGTGGAAAGAAAAATCAGTGCGTCGGTTTCTGAAGGACCAAGCGCCACCTTCAATGAGGAGGCAATTAGTTTGGAATCCACGGACAAACAATCGTCAGTAAAAGTGTCCAATACCAGTCTCACACTCAAAAGTCCTTCCGTGTCGGTGGGGGGAGCAATTAAAGTCAACGAAGCCGGTTTCGTTACGATTGGGTAAGATGCCATGAGAGTCCTGAAACCGGAAACGTTGGCGTTTTTGAGCAAGATTTTTGACTCTGAACGCGGTGCGGTGTTATCGTCGACAATTCTTGTCGCATTTGCTTTTGATGAATCATTGCCGAACAGAATTTATTCCGAAGATGTATTGTGGCCGACGGCGCAATCATGTCTCAATCCCGGTGAAGCGTTGGACTGGAGTTTTCCAAAGCCCGAAGCGGAGTATCTTGTCTATGGATCGTGTCACCTTCAAACACCGGCGAGTGCCGCCGAAGTTCAAGTGAAGGTGGCGGAAAAGACCAAAACGCTTGAAGTTTGGGGGAAGCGTGCCTGGCTTGGTACGCGTCCAAGTGATCCCGAGCCGTTTTCCTCCATGCCGCTCACCTGGGAAAAGGCTTACGGGGGACCTCACTATCCGGAAAATCCCGTGGGAATGGGGCACGATACAGAAGGAAACATCGGATATGCATTGCCTCACATACAGCCAGTGGGAAAGGCCTTCAGGCCTGTTGCGCAATCGTGGGCACAGGATGGGTTTCGCGCATTGTCGCCTGGTTGGCCACAACGTACGCGTTTTTTTGGTCCCTTCGATCAGGAATGGCTTCTTCATCGATGGCCGTACTATCCGCATGGTTCTTCCATGCAATACTGCATGACGGCTCCTGAAGATCAATGGATGGGACGATTCTTTGATGGCGATGAGCGGTTTGCTCTCTCCAATATGCATGCAGAAAAGCCTCTTATTGAATCGTCGTTTCCCGAAATCCGGGTTCGTCTTTTTCTCAATCGCGTCATTGAGGATAAAGAGTCTTTTTCCGAGCGACCATGTAAAGCGGACACCTTATGGCTTTTTCCTGATCATGAAATGGGGATTGTCGCGTACAGAAATTTGACATTAGTTCATGATGAAGAAGTCTCTGATGTACGGCATGTTTTTGTTGCAATCGAATCGCTTAGCGAATCGGCCAAGCCTGTTGCGCATTATCAGGAAACGCTGAACGATATTATAGCTCCTCCAAAAGAAGAACCGAAACCTGCCCCTGCATCTCCTCGTCCGACTCCCCCTCCGTCATCTCCTCCAGAAGACACGACGTCTCCTCTTATGGGAATCAAAGATGCTGTGGCAAAATTGGAAGCCGATGTGAAGGCGGCGTTGCAACGCATTGGGGTGAGTGAAGCCGATGTGCAGGCGCAAATGCGTGAATTTGAAAAACAGCAACCGCTGACGAGTTTTGACGAGTTGGTGAAAGCATATACTCCGGAGCAGGAAATCGATCCGAAGGTTGCACTCCGCAATTTGGAAAAACAAGCCGATAAAGTGACGAAGCAAGTTGAAGATTTTTTTACCAAGTTCGGTATTCGTCCGGAAGAAGTTGAGCAGTTCGCGTTAGAGCGTAGCACCGCTACGCAAAGCAATATGGAAGAACTATTCTCGCAATTGATGGCTCATCCTGCTATGTCGGCGGAAGCAAAGGCGAAATTCAAAGAAGCGCAGCAAACTCTGAATGAAGCCAAATCACTGAGTGCGAAATTGAGTATGGACGTTCCGGAAGCGGCTGACGAAAAAGTCACGGAGCAAGCCGAGGGCTCTGGTGTTATTGAAGAGGCTGCCTCTATGACAGTGGAACAGGTCCTCGCCATGCATGCCAAGGGACAAACGTTGCATGGCTATGACTTGCGTGGACTTGATTTTTCCGGACTGGACTTGTCCGGGGCTGATTTTTCAGGGTGTCGTTTGGAAAAAAGTCGCTTTACCAAAGCGACACTTGTTGGAGCAAACTTCACAGAAGCGCGTCTCGACGAAGCCCACTTTGAGGAAGCCCATGCCGAGTCCGCGCAATTTACGTCGTGTCTTGCTGCTAAGACGGTCTTTTCTGGGGCTGTTTTGACTGGAGCGGATATCTCCACATCCGACTTGACCGGAGCTGATTTCTCTTCCGCAAGCATGCCTGGAGCATCGTTGGATGGCGCAATTGTATCTGAAGCCAACTTTACGCAGGTTGATGCTCGCAATATTTCCGGCAAAAAAGCGGATTTTTCACGAACACATTGCGAAGCCACCAACTTTAGCAATGCGATACTCGATGATGCAGACCTGACCGGTTGCAACTGTGCTGCTGCTGATTTTCGATATGTTCAGGCCGAGAGACTTCGCCTGTATGAAGCAATTTGTTCTGGCGCATCGTTTGCTGATGCGGTCTTGCCAAACTTGCGAGCTGGTCAGGGAACTGATTTTTCATCAGCCGATTTTCGACGAGCCAATCTCACAATGGCCTCAATTGCCGGGACGACGATGAGCAGGGCGAATTTGAAGCGGGCCGTTCTATATCGTGCCGACTGCTCGAAAACGGATATGACCGCAGCTCGATTACGGAAGGCCGATGCTCGGTATGCCCGTTTCAATCAAGCGGATTTTACAGAAGCCGATTTAACGAAAATCAATGGCTTGAAAGCTTCATTTCGTAAAGCACGGTTTACCTTGTGTCGTTTGGTCAAAGCGAATTTGTACGGTGCTGATGTGTATAAATGCGTCCTGGATCAAACGGTCTTGGACGGAGCCAATGTCAATAAAACTTTTTTCAAGCCGCAGTTTCTCCATGATGCAGAGAGATGATTTTCTTGCCGCGCTTGGTACTCATGGTTCCATTCGTGATTGCGATTGTTCCGGAATCGATCTGTCCAATCTCGATCTTGAGAATGTGGTTCTGGAACGCGTTGTTTTTCGTGGAGCCAACTTTCGTCAAACAACAATACGTTATGCTGAAATAACGGACTGCGACTGTTCCGAGTCTTCCTGGGCGCAAGCGGACACATTTCAGGCCGACTTTCGCAGATGTGATTTGAGCCGCGCTGACTTCAATGGTGCCAGTCTGGTTCGGGCAGTGTTTTTGAATTGTCGATTCGATGCCACGGATTTTACCGGGGCCGACTTGACTCGAACTCTTCTCGATAGTGCCGATCTCTCGACGGCTATTTTCAAAAACACCGTTTTGCAGAAGGCATGCCTTCATGATGCTATTGTAGCAGGGCAATCGTTTTCAGGCTGCGACCTTCGCTTAGCCATGTTCATACGAGCGGACATGACCAAGGCTGATTTATCGGGTCTTGATGTTACCCAGGCTAATTTTTCGGGAGCCAACCTTTCATCGGCACGATTTCTCTCAGCACACGGGAAATATACACATTTTATTGGTGCCAATGTGGAACAGGCTGACTTTTCAGAGAGTATTTTACCACAAGCAACGTTTCGTGAAGCACAGCTTTCCAAAGCCATTTTTCATGGAGCTGATGTGGAACAGGGACAATTTTCTCATGCCATATGTGATGGCGTTGATTTTGTTCAAGCAAATTTAACATTTGCCGATTTTTCGTATGCAACCGTGAGCAACGCCCGATTTTACGGCGCACAACTCTTTATGACGAATATGCATTGCGTGCACCTCGATACAGTTGACGGGACAGGTGCTGACTTTTCTTCTCTACGGACAACTGACAAGGATTTAGCTGAAGCTGAAATGTGGACACCAGACGCATGACCATGGAGTATTTTATGAATGATCAAACTGAAGCCGTCATGAAGAGTACGGCCGAGAAGCAAGACGCCTCTCCTTACTCGGAGCTTGGTCGGCCTCTCCTGACGGTTGTGACACGGTCGGGACAGAACGTGGAGGTGGAAGACGCCTTATTATCGTCCCCCAACGCGGTGACGGGCATGGGACGTGGTGCTGTGCTTTGCTGGAAAGGAAACGAAATGGATGTGGAGTGTGAAAACAATGTTGTCATACACGCCCGTCAAGCAGATGGTTGTTTAATGCGACCTGAACCGGGAGATCTCGTTCTTTTTCATGCTCCCGAATATGGTAAGCCGGGAGCGGTGTTTGTGCTGCACGTTTTGGAAAAAACAAGCGATACAGCCAGACTCCACATTCCGGGGAAGCTCCACATACAATCAGAAGGGGCGATGCAGTTTCAGGCCCCAGACATGCTACTCCAGGCCGAGAAGACCACGGTGGCATCGTCGAAATTTCATGTCTTGGCCGATTCGTTTTCTACCAAGGCCGGTCAAATTCTTACAACAGCCGCATCGATGGATAACGTTATCGGTGAGTTGACGCAAAAAATTTGTACATCGGTACGTGAGGTCGAGACTGAAGTTGTGCGAGCAGGTGGTCTACGGCAATTTATACGTAATCGTTTTCTTGTCCGCGCAGGGCGTGCGTCCGTCATTGCCGAGGACGATGTGACCGTAGACGGGGAAAAGGTGCATTTGGGCTAGGTAGTGTCGTCACAAGATTGCTTTATTCTTCTTTTCCTGGCATCGGATACTAAAAGGAAAAAGAAGACAGAATGAAGAGTGCAGCACATAGACGACATGATATTTCTGACCGGGTATGGGAGTTGCTCGAACCTCATTTACCAGGAAGAAAAGGAACGTGGGGAGGTGTCGCCCATGACAATCGGCTTTTCATTAATGCCGTTTTCTGGATACTCCGAACTGGGGCTCCATGGAGAGATCTTCCACCCGATTACGGCGATTGGAAAAATACACATCGTCGATTTTGTCGTTG